>CAZILR010000223.1:886-7933 GCA_964539995.1 uncultured Planctomyces sp. | reverse complement strand
CGTCGATCACATTTGCCAGATGGCCGGCAACGCCAAGCATGTCGGCATCGGCACGGACCTCGACGGCGGCTACGGCACCGAGCAAACTCCGATGGACATGAACTCGATCGCCGATCTGCAATCGCTTCCTGGATTGCTGAAGGCTCGCGGATACTCGCAAGACGACATCGACGGAATCATGCACCGCAACTTCGTGGATTTCTTGCGGCGGACGTGGAAGTAGCCCGCTAGGCGACGTGGCGGTGTTGCGGCGTGGCCGAAGCGTCTTGCGTCGGTCGGATGCGAGACGCATCCGCCACAAACTTGCGACGGCGGTTCGTAACTTTCAGCAGTGCCGGCAGCATCAGCACATCGCCGACCAACGCGGCGAGCATCAGCGCGATCATCACCCAGCCGAAGCGAGCGGTCGGGGCGAAGTTGCTGAGCGTCAGGCCGAACATTCCAGCGGTTGCCGTCAGCGTCGACTGAATGAACGGGATGCTTGATTCCATCAAAGCGTGTCGCGCGGCGACTTCGGCTGAGGAGACGCGGCGGTCGTCGCTGGAGATTGGAATCGCCGCGGAGTCGTCGGACGTCGGTGTTTCGGCGAGCAGCGCGGCCTCTTCGGCTTCGGCGCGGCGTTGGTGGTAGCGGAAGCGGGACATGAAGTGGAACGTCCCATCGACCGACATTCCCAGCGCGATGCTGCCAGACAGCATGATGGCGATGTCAATCGGCATGCCCATCCAGCTCATGCCGCCGTAGATCCAGACGAGCGGCGCGACATTCGGCACCATCGTCAGGAAGCCCTTCCAGATCGACCGCAGGAAGATCATCATCGCGATGGTGATCAACCCCAGTGCCATGAAGACGCTCTGCGTGAAGCTGACTAGGATTTCTTCCTGGGCCGAATCGACGAGCGCGGTCATACCCGTGAGCATGACCGGCTCGTCCTTCAATTGCTCGGTGAGTTCGTTGATGACTTGGCCGCGCGAGCTTCCTTTCGGAACGCGAACGCGAATCGAGACTCGCCACAATTCCTGGCCGTGTGCAGTGAAGTCATCTTCCGTGCGTCGGCTTTCGGCTCGTTTGAGCAACATGCCCAGCTTGATCGGGTCGGAGGGGAGATCGTTCGGGAAGAAGCGGCTCAGCGACAGCGTTTGATCGACAGCCGGATGTTCGTGAATCCGTTCCTCGATGCGGCGCACCAGCGCGAGCTTTTCGACGAACGGCCGCGAGTCGGTGCCGCAGTTGACGACCGCTTCGACGTCTTCGGTCGCGGTCAGTTCTCGGTTGACGCGGATGAAATCCTGTTTGACCTTCGACTTCGCCGGCAGTAGTTCGGACACCGTCATGTCGGACTTCAAGCTTGGCAGTGCGATGCCGCCTATCGCTGTCAGCAACAATGTTGCGAAGACGATTCGGCCGCTGCGTGAAACCACGGCGTTGGCCAACCAGATGCCGCGGCTGGCTTCGGCCGCTTTGCGACGCGGCAGTCTCGGACAAACGACCATCAGCGCTGGAGTCAGTCCCAGTCCAGCCACCATCGACATCAACGAACTGATCGCCGAGGCGTACGCGAATTGCCGGATCGGCACGATGTCGCTGACTGACAACGCCAACTCACCCAAACACGTTGTGAGCGTTGCGATGCAGGTCGGCCACCACGCCAGTTGCAACGCGCGCGCCACCGGATGCGTGGCACCTTCCTCAACGGCCTCCTGGAAGTAGTAGAGGTAATGCACGCAGATCGACATCGTCAGGACCATCGTCAGCACCGGGATCGCGGCGAGGACGAAGTTCATTTCGAAGCCGATCAAGTCCAGCAGGAAATTCGTCGAGTTGATGGTCCACATCGTCACGCCGTAGACCATCGCGGTCAGCCGCCACTCGCGGATCAGGTAGTACAGCAGTCCCAGGCAGATCGTCAGCGTGATCGTGAAGTAGATCGCGTTCGCCTCTTGACCGCCGAGCCGATCCAATTCCGAAGCGAACAACGGCGAGCCGCACATCAACGTGTTGTCGTTGTCGAGTTCGCAGTACTTCAGAATCTGTCGTACCTCGAAGACGGTTCCAGAGCGATTGACCAATCCGGATTCAGAAAGCGCTGCGGCGATTCCCACCAGCGGACCGTCACGGCTGACGAGCAGTCCCTTCACACGCTCTTCGATGACATCGGCGGGAACTTCCAAATCGCGCATGATCGCTCGCATGCGTTCGGGGGACGTAGCTCGGCGGATGCTTGGCAGCCGTTCCAATCGTCCGCACAACGATTCGAGCATCTCGGCATCAGGAGCATTTGGCTTCGACGTGTCGAAGGCGATCAGCAAGAACTCTTCGGCACCGAACGCACGTTTGAATTCTTCGTAGCGTTGCCGAGCCGGAGTCGTTTCCGGCATCCAAGTCTCGGTGTCGTTGTTTGTCTTGGCATTGAGCGCCAACCACACCAACGGCAATTGTGTCAGCAACACCATCGCGACGAGGTGCTTGCTGAATCGTTTGTAAAAGCCGTTGATCATGAATGCTCTCGTAGGCGGGACGCCGACGTCCGGTTGGGCTCTGCGGATTGATCGGACGTAGGCGTCCGATCTACATCATCGGCCTTTCCAATCGTGGTATTTGGCAGCGTGACGAGATTCGTCACGACCCGGATTGATGGCAGCACGATCACAACAGTCGCTGCTCGCCGAGCTTCGCTGAGTGGCCACGAATGACTGGTACAGATCGCACAATCGGCGTCAGACGATGACGACTGCGTGAGCCGGTTTTGACGGGATGAATCCCTTCAATTGGCGTGCCGATAACGCCTCCTGTTCGCGATCCGCCGACCACGCCGGTCAGCACGGATTGAGACGCGAAAGGAAGGACATTTATGTCGGGCGTGCTACCACTTCCTCTGGCTCCCTTCGAGGAATTCATGCTGGTGGATGACCGGCCCGGCTATCGGATGACTTTTCTGGTTGAGCAGACCTTTGACGGTGAAATCGATCGTGACGCCTTCGAGATTGGCGTCGCCGAAGCCTCTCAACGGCATCCTTTGCTGTGTGCTTTTGTGAAACGTCGCAGGTTCGGCGGATGGAATTGGATCTCCGCCGGTGACGCGCGGCCGACCATCGACTGGGGGACGCTCGATCAACCGATGAGCTATCCGGAAGAGACCGGCATCGATCTCGCCCGCGAAATCGGTGTTCGCTTTTACGCGCGTGTCGGCAATGGCCAATCGAAGCTCGTCACGCAGTTTCATCATTCCTGCTGCGACGGCATGGGAGCGATTCAATACCTGTCCGACCTCTTCGCCGGCTATACAAGGCATCTGTATCCGAATGCGGAGAAGCATCCGGAGTATCAGCCGGTGAAGCCGACCGACTTATTGCACCGTGCAAATCTGCAAGTCCATCGTGACAAGACGATGCCTTGGTTCCGCCTCTTCCTGCGGACGCTGGCTTACGCCTGGAAGTACGGAATCCATGCGCCGATGCCGTTGGCTCGTGCGGCAGCGCACTCGCAGAACAAGACGCCGTTGGCGTACCCCGGCACGCTGACTCGAACGCTGTCACCATCGGTTCAGCGTTCGTTGCGCCAAGTGGCTCGCCGCTGTGACGTGACGGTCAATGAGCTTTTAGTTCGTGAATTGATGCTGACGCTCCGCGATTGGAATCAGCGTCACACGACGGCAAAAGCGAGCGATCAGATTTCGATCATGGTTCCGACGAACCTGCGGAACCTCGATCACGATCACATGCCCGCCGCCAACTTGATCGGTTCGGTCGCGTTTCAACGCTCGTTGACCGAGATGGCGGACGAAACCAAACTGCTGGCGTCGATCAAAGAGGAGAGTCAGTTCTATAAGAAGTGGCGTTACGGCGCAGCGGTCTTGGACGGTCTGAAAGTGCTGCGTTGGGTGCCCGGCTCGCTGCGGCTGATCCTCAACCGCAATCGCAGCATCAGCACGGCGATGCTGTCGTGCATCGGTGATCCGTCATTGGCGATTTCCGCCATTTTCCCGGTGAATGCCGAAGGTAATCCGGTTTTGGGCAATCTCGTCTTCGCGGATTTGAACACCGCTCCGCCGATCCGGCCGCTGAGCCATGCGTCGTTCACAACGTGGCACTTTAGCAACAAGCTGCGATTGGGTGTTCGTTGTGATTCGGCGGTTTTTACTCAAGAAGCCGCACAAGAATTGATCGATATGTATGCCGACCGAGTGATCGCCGTTGCTGCGAAAGCGGCCGATCGTCGCGATGCCGATCGCGTTGCCGCGTAAGGACACGACGGAAAGCCAACGAGGCGCGTGCATGTCTGCCATTTATGGAAAACACGGTCCGACCTGGCCACGACTGGGAAGACTCAGCGAGTCGATCGCTCGCCGCGTGCTGACGCATTGGTTGCGGCTGGGTGGAGTCCATTCAGAGCGAAGTCGATTTGCTCACAGCCGAATCGCCGCGATGCGGGAGCAACTTGCTGCCGGAAAGTCGGTTTATCTCGCGGGCTTGGGAACTTCGACGCACAACAGTGGCATCGCGCTCGTCGAAGCGTCGGCGAGCGATGGCATCCGGCTGCTTTCCAATGACGAAGAAGAACGCTTCACCGGCGACAAACACTGTGCCGAGTATCCCGCTCGCAGCATCGACTGCTTTCAACAGCGACTTGCCGAACGCGGCCTGCAACCGAGCGACATTCATGCCTGCTTGACGAGTTGGGATTTCACCAAGCTGATTCCGCTGGGGATCCGCCTAGTCTTCGAGCATCTTCCCCGGAGTCTGCCGCTGCTGAAGCCATCCTGCACTCCGAAGAACAACTTCTTCCGCCACTTCTTGGAAGTTCCCCGAGCCGCGCGCCAACTGGAGCAGCAACTGAAATTGAGTCGTGGCGCTCTGCCGCTCATTGGGATGTCGCACCATACGAACCACGCGGCCTTCTCGTATGGCTTGTCGCCGTTCAACCACAGCGAGAAGCCAGTGTTGATCACGGTGCTCGACGGATTCGGCGACACCGGTGCGATTTCGCTGTTTGTGGCGGAGAACGGTCAGTTGCGCTGCTTGCGGGACAACGCCAGCTTCTTTGACTCGTTGGGAATATTCTACGCCGTGATCAGCTCGACCCAAGGTGGCTGGACGTCGCTCAGCAGCGAGGGGCGTTACATGGGCGCAGCCGCTTGGGGCGACGGCGATCGGCTGACGAATCCGTATTACCGCGGCTTGCGACAGATTTTCTATTTCGGCCCGGAAGGACAGCTTCACGTCAATCGCGCGATGGTCAATTGGCACTTCAGTGGCGAACGACAGCCGTATGGCCCGTTGCTGCGCGAGTTGTTGGGTGATCCGATTCCGCCAGAAAAAATGTGGAACCCGGACGCCGTGCTCCGAGTGGACGACGTCGAGCATTCCCCGGTGACTCGCGACCGTGTCGATCTGGCGGCGGCAACGCAATTGGTATTCGAGGACGCGCTGTTCCACATCGTCGAGCACTTAATCCGCTCGACGCAGGCCGATCAGCTCGTGTTGACTGGCGGCACGGCTCTGAATTGCATCGCCAACATGCGGCTGGTCGAACGCTTCGATGAGAAGTGGTATCAGCGGAATTTGGGGCTCAATACGCGGTTGCACATTTGGGTGCCGCCGACTCCTGGCGATGCAGGAGCCGCTGCCGGAGCCGCCTTCAACTTCGCATTGCAAGCGGGAGCTCGTCCCGGTCCAGTCATGCAGCACGCCTTTTATTGTGGTCGATCTCCGAAGACTTCGGAGATTGAACAGGCACTCAAGAACAACACGGAGATCGGCTTTTGTCGAATGGGTTGCGCTCGGAGCGACGAGCAGCTCGATGCGATCGCGGATTTCGCCGCGTATGTCGTGGCTCGTGATGGCGTTGTCGGTTTCTTCCAAGGTTCCGCTGAGACCGGTCCACGAGCGTTGGGGCACCGCTCGATCGTCGCCAATCCATGCAATCCCAACACGCTGGAAAATATCAACAGCCGCGTGAAGTTCCGCGAGCGGATTCGTCCCTTGGCCCCGATGGCCACGCTCGAGGCGGCACAGCACTTTTTTGAACTCTCGCCCGGTTCCGCGGACGACAATTTCAACGCCTACAACTACATGGTCCTCACCGCACAGGCCCGGCCAGCCGCGTACGCCGCGATCCCCGCTGTCATCCATCACGACGGCACGGCCCGAGTACAAATCGTTCGCCGTGAACACGACCCCTTTACCTATGCCTACCTCAAGGCGATGGGGCGGCATCTAGGTGTCGAGGTCTCGGTCAACACCTCGCTGAATGTTGGCAGCCCGATCGTGCAATCCCCCGAACAGGCTCTGGTGGCTTTGAAGAAAGCGAAGGCCCTAACGGCCCTTCTGATGATTGCCGACGACGGCGAAGTCTTTTTGGTTTGGCATCAAGTGGATCAAGCTCCGAAGGATGCTGGCCGACAACTTCTCACATGGCTCAACGACTGGCAAAACGGGCACACACCTGAAAAACAAGATCAATTGATCATTCGTGAGGACATCGAGAAGTCCGGGCCTTCGGCTCCGAGGTTCTTGGAACTCGGTGCATCGGCTGGCACTCGTCCGCTGTCGGACTCCTGTGCGTTTCCGCCGCTGTTGAGCAAATCGTTGCACGCCCAAGAGTCGTGACTCTGCCGATTATTCCGCCTTTCGAGCGCGGATGTGACGGTCCTGCAGATTCTGCTGGCGTTCGATCCATGCCGCTGCCAATGGTTCGTCGATCCATTCGGAACGACACGGAGCCGAGGGCTCCGACCGACGACCTCACTCAGAATTCGGCTTGGAGTCTTGGCATGGCGACGAATCAAGAGGCCGCAGCACCGGCGTTCAATACGAAACTGTGGCTGCATCTGCTCATCATCCCCGCGTTGGACTTGGGCTACCTCGCACTCATCTTCGGATGGCTCGGCGAAGATCCGCTGACGCGATTGGCGATCTCGGCTTGGACCGGATACTTCCTGCTTTGCTTGGGAAGCTGCTTCCACGAGACTGCGCATCTGACGTTGAGCCGCAAGCGCTGGTTCGACGTGGGACTCGGTGAGATGATCGGGACCGTGATGTTCACGCC
>CAZILR010000223.1:0-876 GCA_964539995.1 uncultured Planctomyces sp. | reverse complement strand
AGAGCCACATTCGACACCACGCGTATCTCAACAAGCCGGCCGACTGGGAGCTGTGGCCGTATTCCGACCCCACGAAGTCGCGCGGGTTCCGGATGGCGTTCGCGTGGTTTGACCTGCTCGCGGGAGCGGTCGCCGCACCGATCATTTACGGTCGAATTTACTTCGACAAAAAATCTCCGATCACCGACCCGGCTGTCCGTCGCACGATTCGCAAAGAGTACATCGCCGGTGGGCTGATGGGAGCATTTTGGGTCGCGGCCGGTGCCCTCGGCCTCAAGCAAGGTTGGTTGGACGTCGAACGAATTCTGTGGTTGTGTTTGCCGGCGACGATTTACGGTGCTTTGCAGACCGCTCGCAAATTCACCGAACACCTTGGCATGCAGAGCTACGACCCGCTCGTTGGAACGCGAACGGTGGTGGGCAAAGGTTTGCTGACTCGACTCGCTGCGTTCGTGAACTTCGACATCATCGTGCATGGCCCGCATCACCGATATCCAAAGGCTTCGCACGAGTCGCTCGAAGACAAGATGGCCCAGAATCAAGCTGCGAATCCTCAAATCGCGTATCCCGTGTTTCCGTCGTACCTCTCCGCGATGCGAGCGATGTTGCCGTGCCTGTTGACGAATCCCGGTGTCGGCATGAACGCTGGCGCGGCGGCTCCCGACAAGGGCGGCGTGGCCGATGGCCGCGAATTGGTGGACGGCGACAACGTCGAAACGCTGGTGGTTTCCGAAACGCGAGAACGAACAGCGGCCTAGTAACCCGAAGCGTCAGCGAGGGCGACACAAACTAACCCGAAGCGGCGGGCCAGGGGAACGCGCCCCCCCAAACCACAAAAAAACCAGGGAGGGTGCCCCCAGGCAGGGGCGGGGGGGG
>CAZILR010000222.1:1339-7969 GCA_964539995.1 uncultured Planctomyces sp. | reverse complement strand
GCTCTTCTTGGTGACGCTGTTGGTGATCCGCCCATGCTTCGCCGAAGAACGCCTCGATGTCTGGCCGGACCTTGCTCCTGGTGAGACGACGCGATTGATCGGTGAAAAGCAGCCGCCGATGGCCAATGAGAATCCTCCCGTCACGCGAGTCGTCAACATCACTCGGCCGACGTTCACCGTTCATCTGGCGGAGAAGCCCAACGGGGCCGGGGTGCTGATTCTGCCCGGCGGAGGTTTCGGCAAAGTGGTTCCCGACAAAGAAGGAACGGAAGTCGCCGAGTGGCTGAACCGGCTCGGCGTGTCTGCCTTTGTGCTGAGCTATCGCACAAAGTCTGATGCCAACGATCCGGGTTGGGCGAAGCCGCTTCAGGATGCTCAACGCAGCCTCGCAATCATTCGTTCGCGAGCGGAACAATGGAAACTCAAGCCGGATCGCATCGGATTGCTCGGCCTCTCTGCGGGAGGCCAGGTCGCCGCGCGGCTGCTCAGCGCATCGGGTCGGCGGACTTACGAGCGCATTGACCAGATCGACGATCTGCCGCATCGCCCCGACTTCGCATTGCTCATCTATCCGTGGAACATCTACGACAGCCCGCGAGGTGAGTTGGTGGACGGCATCTCCGTCCCCAAAGATTGCCCGCCGGCATTTTTGATTCACACGGATGACGACCGCTCGACATCGCTTGGCACCGTGTTGTTTTACGCGAGCCTCAAACGACACGGCATCCCGGCCGAGTTGCACGTTTACGGAAATGGCGGTCACGGCTACGGACTCCGCCCGGTTGTGGGTTCCCAAATCTCGTCGTGGCCAGAGCACGCCGCTCATTGGCTGGGAACCAGAGGTTTCCTCAAAAACTGACGGGCGTTCGGGCGTCTTTTCTGACTCAGAATTGACTGGACCGCTCCTCGGTTTTACCGTGGAAGCAGGTCTTGATGTGATCGACGGCCCCGACAACCGACGACCCCTGCCTGCTTACCCCGCCTTGTACTTTCGAGGACGCCTTGATGACGCGCGTCTCGTTTTTTCTTGCCGTTCAGTTGACCTTAGCTGTCATCGGCCATGCTTGTGTCCTGGCGGCTGAGCCGAACGATTCCAGCGAACTCCATGAGCAGATCGACCGACTGTTCGAGGCCGATACGCTCGTGCCACGGATCATGCCGGCCGACGACGCGGAGTTTCTGCGGCGAGCGATGCTCGATTTGCATGGCATCATTCCCACGGCCGACGACGCCCGTGCGTTTCTCAGTGACAGTTCGCCGACCAAACGCACCGAGTTGATTGATCGTCTGCTGGCGAGTCCGCGCTATGCCCGGCACTTCGCGACGACGTTCGATGTGCTGTGGATCGAACGCAAGGTCGAGAAGAACATCCGCACGCAAGACTGGTACGACTATCTGTACCACTCGTTCCACGATGGCAAGCCGTACGATCAACTCGTGCGTGAGGTTCTGGCCGGTGACGACACGCAGACGGCGATGCGCCCGACACTCAGGTTCTATTTCGCTCGCACGGTCGAGCCGCACGCTTTGACTCGCGATATCGGGCGGCTGTTCTTCGGCATGGACATGCAATGCAACCAATGTCACGACAGTCCGGTCGTGGACGACTACAAGATCGGCGACTACTACGGCCTGTATGCGTTCGTCAGCCGCACGTTTCTATTCACGGATAAGAAGAAGGTGCCGTCGCTCGGCGAGAAGCCGAACGGAGAAGCGAACTTCAAATCGGTCTTCACGGGCGAGAGTGCCGACAAGGTGGTGCCCAAGCTGCCGCGCGGTCCTGCATTGGTCGAGCCGGTCTTGCAGAAGGGCGAGGAGTACGCGGTCAAACCGGCCAAGGATGTCAAACCGATCCCGAAGTTCAGCCGCCGTGCCGCTCTTGCCGAGCGTGGCGTCGATGGCTCAACCGAGATGTTCGATCGCAACGCGGTCAATCGGCTGTGGGCGCATCTGATGGGACGTGGGCTGGTCCATCCGCTCGAACTCCATCATCCCGACAATCCACCGTCGCATCCGGCGCTGCTCGATCTGCTGGCGCAGGAATTCCGTGAGCACGGGTGCGATGTGCGCTACTTGCTCCGCGAGATCGCGATCACTCGCGTTTACGCTCGCGCGTGTGAATTGCCAAGCCCGCAGGGTTTGAACGCCGCCGCTGTCGCGAAGCGGATCGGAGACTGTGAACTCGAACTGGCCGCACTCACCGAGCCAGCGACGGACACGCAAGACGAACACGAGGTGCGACGCCGAAAGACGCTCGCCAATGCAAAACGGAAAAACCTCGAAGAAGCCAAACTCGCCAGCGAGTATTTGCGTGTCGAGAAGTCGGCCGCGAAGCAGGCCGCGATCCAGTGGGAACTGTTGGTCAAGTTCTGGGAAGATCGCGGCGACGTCGTGATCTTGAAACCGCTCTCGCCCGAATCGTTCGCCCTGAGCGTGCTGCAAGCGACCGGAGCCGTTGACTCGGCACAGGACAAGATTCGCGTCTCGTTTCAAAGCAAGAAACCGAAAGAATGGACCGAGGCCAGCCCGGACGACCGACCGCGCGTCGAAGCGATGTACGTCGAGAAATTGACCTACACGCAGTTCAACAGCAACCTGCAACAGTTCATCGGCATGTACGGCGACGCTCCCGGTGGAGACTTCGGAGCGAACCTGAATCAGGCTCTGTTCTTCGGCAACGCGGGCATCGTCGAAGGCTTGCTGAAGCCGACCCCCGGCAACCTCACCGATCGCCTCACCAAAATGAGCGACTCTCAGGCGATCGCCGACGAATTGTATCTCGCCGTGTTCGGCCGCCGTCCGATGAAGTCCGATGAGGCCGCCGTCGCCGCGTTTCTCAAGGATCGCCAAGACCACGCCGCCGCGATACAAGAATTGACCTGGAGTTTGATGTCGAGCAACGAGTTTCGATTCAATCATTGAGAACCAGTTCGGGGTCGCCCCATGCGCTGCCTTTGGTCCTTTCGGTCCCTTTCGTCCTTTCGGAGAGTCAAAAAGGGACCGAAAGGACAAGAAGGACCAAAAGCCAAGCAGACAACCAATCGGAGAATCGCCATGAAATGCCAGTACGCCTGTGGGACCGCGGAGCATGGGTCGTCGCGACGACAATTTCTCAGCGGCATGGCAGCCGGTGTCGGGGCGCTGACCCTCGGCGGAGCCGACTCGTGGATTCCCAAGGCTGCCGCCGAGCAACTGAAAGGCTCGCAAAAGCGGATCTTGACGATCTTCCTGCACGGCGGCGTGAGCCAGTTGGAAAGCTGGGATCCGAAACCGAACACCACGTTTGGCGGACCGTTCCGCGCCATCCCGACGAGCGTTCCCGGCATCCAGATTTCTGAATTGCTGCCGTTCACCGCGAAGCAGATGCACCACTTGGCGCTGGTCCGTGGCATCAACACGAAGAACAGCGGCCACGGTCCCGGCGTCGTTCAAATGACAACCGGCCATAACCCCGTCGGAGCCGAACTTCCGCACTTGGGGGCCGTCGCAGCCAAGACGCTCACGCCGCCGTCGTTCGCGCTGCCGGGGCACATTCTGATTCGAGGCGGCGGCGGCAGCGGCGGCGCGGCCGCCTACCTTGGGCCACGCTTTGCCGCCGTGACCTTGGAAGACGGCAAGGCTCCGAAACATTCGCAAGTGCCCGATTCGATCGGCGACGACGCCGACACACGGCGTCAGGAATTTCGTCGCTCGCTGAATGATCGGTTCGCCGGACGACGTCGCACCGCCGACACCGACGCCTACACGCTGAGCTACGATCAGGCGCATGACCTGATGGCCCGCCGCGATGTCTTCGATGTCTCGAAGGAACCGGCGAGCGATCAAGAGATGTATGGCCGCAGTGAGTTCGGACAGCACTGCCTGCTGGCCCGCCGACTGCTCGAACAAGGTGTGCCGTTCGTGCAGGTCAACCATGCGAACTACGACACACATTACGAGAACTTCGATTACCACCTCGAACAGCTCGGCGAGTTCGATCGCCCCTTCGCCACGCTGGTCAACGATCTGCATGATCGTGGTTTGCTCGACGACACGCTGATCGTCGTCATGTCCGAGATGGGCCGCACTCCGAAGATCAACCCGCGCTACGGCCGCGATCATTGGGGCACGGCCTGGAGCGTTTGTCTCGGAGGCGCTGGTGTGGCTCGCGGCGCGGTCGTCGGCAAGACCAGTTCCGACGGCATGAAGGTCGTCGATCGCGAAGTCGATCACGGTCATTTGTTCCACACGTTCTTGCAGGCCGTCGGCGTCGATACCAAGCAAGACTTCAACATCGGCGGACGCAAATTCCCGATCGCCGACCCGGCCAAAGGTCCGATCGGGGAGCTGTTGGCATGAGCGACGAGCCAAAGAAAACAGTTCCTGCGGAAGCACCAGCGGACGACAAGAAACCATCCGTCCCGGCGACGACCGAGAGCGTCGAAGCGGCCGAGGCCAAAGCCAATCCGAGCAAGACGCACGTCGTCGCGACCTGGAAGTACGAGCGGCCCCTCACCGCGTGTCGCATTGATCCGCTGGGGCGTTTTGTCTTCGTTGGGACCGAGGACTACTCGGTCCAACGCATCGACCTGAAAGACGGAAAGCTGACCCCGCTGCTGGGTCACGAAAGTTGGTGCCGCGCGATCGGCTTCTCGCCCGACGGCAAAACGACGCTCACCGGCGGATACGACGGCCGGCTGCTGTGGTGGCAAACCGACGCCGAACAACCAACGCCGCTGCGAGCCGTCGCCGCACACGACGGCTGGATTCGCGCGCTGGCCGTCTCGCCCGATGGGCAGCTCATCGCCACTTGCGGCAACGACCACCTCGTCAAACTTTGGAACGCGGCCGACGGCGAGCCGATCCGCACGCTGACCGGGCATGAGTCGCACGTCTACAACGTCGCCTTCCATCCCGACAACCAGAGCTTGGTCTCGTGCGATCACCGAGTGATTTTTCGACACTGGAATCTGGCCGACGGCAAAGAGGTCCGAACTTTCAGCGCTCCGGCGCTCTACAAGTACGACGACAAGTTTCGCGCGCATATCGGCGGCGCGCGCAGTCTGTCGTTTAGCGGCGACGGCAAACTCCTGGCCGCTGGCGGCACGACGAACGTGACGAATGCGCTCGGCGGCATTCTCGAATGCGCCGCGGCGTCGATCGACTGGGAATCTGGCAAGCTCAAATTGCTGCACGTCACAAAAGAGAAAAATCGCGGCACGATCTGGGGCTTGGCGTGGCACCCGGACGGCTATTGGATCGGCATGTCCGGCGGTCGCAACGCCTTGCTCGTATTCTGGAAGCCCGACAAAGCGGAAGAGTTCGCCAAATTCGCGATGCCCGAAATCGGCCGCGATTTCGCTCTTCATCCCGACGGCCTGCAGGCTGCCGTCGCTATGGCCGAGAGCCAAGTGCGAATCTGTCGCCTCACGGCAAAGCTCGCATGACAAGTAGAAGTGAGTCTCGCACTTACTTGAAGCGGCGATCAACCATCAGCCGGAACGCGCACGTTCGGTTCGCACGAATCTTCGCAAACTGGCCGCGAACAATTGGCTCAGCAACATCCTTGTCGCCTCACACAAGAATCGAATCAAACTCTCGGACTCGCGCAACTTGCTATGTTTTCACACACCTTGGAAGACCTGATCCAGGAGGCCACTGATGAATCCGTACCTCAGCCGTCGAACCTTCATCCAAACGATCGCGCTTGCAACTGTCGCAGCGACGTCTACGCCATCTCGCCTCATTGCTGACGACCAGCGCCGCTCGCTGATCGTGGACACCCATGTCCATTGCTTCGCAGGGGGCGCGGACAAGCGGTTTCCGTACCACGAAGATGGCCCGTATCAGCCGGAGAAGGCCTCGACTCCCGAAAACTTGCTGGACTGCATGAAGCAAGCCGGCGTGGACTTCACCGTCATCGTGCATCCGGAGCCGTACCAGGACGACCATCGCTATCTCGAACACTGCTTGGAAGTCGGCAAAGGCAAGCTCAAAGGCACATGCCTATTCTTCGCTGGCCGGCCAAACAGCATTCGAGACATGACCACGTTGGTGAAGCGGCATCCCGGCCAGATCGCCACGCTGCGAATTCACGCCTACGCGCCGGAACGATTACCGCCGTTCGGCAAGCCGGAATTGCGTGAACTCTGGAAAGCGGCCAGCGATCTGGGACTCGCCATCCAACTGCACTTTGAGCCGCGACACGCTCCGGGCTTTGAACCGCTCATCCAGGAGTTCTCGAAAACAAAAGTCATCATCGACCACCTCGGCCGCCCGTTGCAGGGGACTCCTGAAGAGCACGACCGTGTCGTGAAGTGGTCGCGGTTCGAGAACACGGTGATGAAGCTTTCGTCGATCCCGCTCACGCGAACGTACCCGCATCGCGACGTCGAGCCGATCATCGCCACGCTCGTCAAAGCCTTCGGCCCCGACCGCCTGATCTACGGCGGCGGCTGGGGCGAGGGGAGCACCGGCGAGTCGTACCGAGCCAGCGTCGAGCGAGTCCGCTCTTTCCTATCCGGCCTTTCGGCTGCGGACCAAGCCAAGGTGCTCGGCGGCAATGCAGCCAAGCTGTTTGGTTTTGTGTCAATGTAGGACGTAGGCGTACGGTCTACAAAACGCGAACGCGCTACCGTTTCGCGAAGTCGC
>CAZILR010000222.1:0-1239 GCA_964539995.1 uncultured Planctomyces sp. | reverse complement strand
GGACGTAGGCGTACGGTCTACAAAACGCGAACGCGCTACCGTTTCGCGAAGTCGCCGCTTATTCTGAAGCCATGAGCGACTCCTCTCTGAAACTGATCGTGCTGGCTCGCGGCGACGTCGAGCGAGTGCAACGCGCCGGGAAGGAACTCGTCGAGTTCTTGCGTTCGCAGTCCGGCGTGCAGGTTGCCGCGCTGGTCGAATCCGAATCGGAATCGCTCGACGACATCGACGCCGATCTCGTGCTGGTGTTGGGTGGAGACGGTGCGATCCTGCGAGCGTGCCATCAACTCGGTCGGCATCAGCGGCCGATTCTCGGAGTGAATCTCGGACGCCTCGGCTTCCTCGCCGATCTGTCACCGGACGAATTTCGCGAGATGCTCCCGCAACTCGTGCAGCGGCAGTTCCGCGTTGTCGAGCACTTGATGTTTGAATGCCTGTTGCGACACGCCGATGGCTCGACCGAAACTTTTCTGGGGCTGAACGAGTCGATCGTTAATTCGGCGAATTCGTTGCAGATGATCGAAGTGCGGCTGACGATCAACGGCGAATTGGTGACGACCTACAGTTGCGACGGACTGATCATCAGCACGTCGGTCGGTTCGACCGCTCACAGCCTGAGCGCCGGCGGCCCGATGCTGCGTCAGAATCTGCCGGCGTTCGTGATCACGCCGATCTGCCCGCACACACTCTCGAACCGTCCGCTGGTCGATGGGGCCGACGGCATCTACTCGTTCAGCCTGACCGAGACGTCGAACGAAGCACTACTGGTCGTCGATGGTCAGTACCGCCGCCCGCTGCAAGTCGGCGACACGGTCGAAGTCCGCCGCGCCCCAGTCACGTTCAAGCTCGCGAAGCTGCCCGGACACAGCTACTACACGACTCTGCAACGCAAACTCGGCTGGAGCGGCCAGCCGCACTATCCCAATCGGTAAAGTTGCCAGCCAGACAACTCAATGGCACCAGTTCCATGCGAGAGATGCTTGCGAGCACTCGCCCCGCCTTGTAATTTCCGCTCATCCATGCGGCCGCGCGAGCGACTCATGCGATTCAACGGTGGCCATAGCTCAGTTGGTTAGAGCACCAGATTGTGGATCTGGGGGTCGGCGGTTCAAGTCCGCTTGGTCACCCTTTGCAAAACGACAAGGTGAATCGAAGGGACGGGGCACGATGAAGAGCAGCCGACGATGTGATTGGCCGACGTGTCGCTTGGCGATCGGCGGCACGGCAACGCCTCAACGC
>CAZILR010000221.1:0-7978 GCA_964539995.1 uncultured Planctomyces sp. | reverse complement strand
TCCCATTCTTCTTTATCTGCCGAATAATCTAATTCTTCAGCAGTCCATCCAGCTCGCGATGAAACTCCGGATCGCGTTGAGCTTTCTCGTACTCAGCCGTGAGTTGCTCCAGCGCTTGCATCAGCGTTTCGGGAACGAAGCGGCGACCGAACTCGCCGAATCGACCGTTAAGGTCCGGGACATGTGAGGTGGCTGTGTGTGTGCGAGAGACGGCGGTCATCAAAAACTTTCTGTGTCAAAACGTAGAGCAAGCCGCTTGCCTGCTCAGATTTCACGAGAGAGCCACAAGCTGGCAGCTTGTGGCTACGCTTTTCAACAGACGCTAGCCCTGGCGGCGTTCGCTTTCGCGGCGATCGGTGCCGGAATAGGGTTTGTCGGTGACGTGCGTCTCCAGGAATCGCGCGAGCTTGTAGAAGTCGCTCTCGCGGCGAATGAAACGGACTTTCGTGGTCAGGTTGGATTGGTCGATCAGCTCTTCGAACGGAACGTACTTGAGGTCGAACTGTTTTTCGACGGAGACCATGACGCCGCTCTTTCCCTCTTCGACGAGCGCTCGGTAGGCCCCGACGCCGAGTTGGCTGCCGAGGATCACGTCGTAGGCGTGCGGCCGAGCACAGCGGACTTCGTATCCGAGTTGCACGCCGTTGACCTTCCGCTTTGAGCCAGTCACGGCGGCGTAGCGTTTCGCGACTCGCTTGGCGATGCGCTTGCCGAAATCGACGCTGGAGGAGGAGATGTGACCGAACGGGTCGTACTCGACTTCGATCGGCGACTCTTCGGAAGCCGGCAACGTCAGCGGGTAGTACTCGGCCAAGCCTTCCGCGAGGACGACGACGCCGAATTCCTTGCCCTCGACCTCTTCGCGATAGCGCATCAGATCGACGATGTGATCGACGAATTGGTCGAGCTTGAGGATGCGGTGCGACTCCTTCTGGCCGGTGACTTTGTTGTCCAACTCTTCGGTGGTGAGCATCGAATCGTCGAGGTCTTCGATGCTGAGGACGCGGCTGGCTTCGCCGGCCATTGCGGCACCGTAGGCGAGCCAACCGGCTCCGCGCCCCATCGACTCGACAATGAAGTAGGCCCGGCCCGCTTCGGCATCGGCCAGCAGGTTGCGGATCTCGCCGGCCATCGTTTCGACCGCCGTGAAGAATCCGAATGTGAAGTCGATGCCGAAATAATCGTTGTCGATGGTCTTGGGGACATGCACGACGGGAATCTGCCGGCTGCCGGCCGGGAGCGACTTCTGGAAGAGTTGCATCTTGTTGGCCGTGCGGAGCGTGTCGTCGCCACCAATCGAGATCAGGGCATCAATTTCCATCGAGCAGAGGGCGTCGTACACCGTCCGCAGCTTGGCGCACTTCTTGGCGTCGCGAAGGTGCTCGTGCGTGTCCACACCCTTGCCGGGGTTCTCGCGAGCGGTGCCAATCATGATGCCCGGCGTGTTGCGCGTGCGACGCAATCGAGTTGCATCCAGGCGGATGTAGTCGCGGCCTTCCTGCATGGCTCGATCGGCGCTGAACTTCACGAGGTTCGCGTAGCCGTTCTTCATGCCGAAGACCTCGATGCTGTGGTGATTGAACGACGCGGCGGCGGTCGAGATCACGGCATTCGCGGCCGGAGCCGGGCCTCCGGAAAACAGCATGGCGACTCGCTTGATCGGGGATGAGGCACTCGTGGACATCGTGAAACTCCTGAAGCCGGGATTCGGCGGGTTGCGGGCAAACGCCCAGGAAAACGGGCATCCGGCTATCCGAGCCGGGATGTGATTGAGGTCGCAAGTTGCCGAGCAAACTCGGCAACGGCGGGCGGATTGTGGTCGTGACCTCGCGCGCGAGCAAGTTTCGGGACGCGAAAAGGGATTGACCTGCTTGCGAAAGACGTCGTATCAAACAAACCCTTCCTGAGAGGCTCGTCCGAGCCTTCGACCCTCCTCGCCCCCACCTCCACTTCAGGATTCAATCATGCTCAGGCACTGCGGAGTGCTGCTCCTCGCCGGGATTGTTGGTTCGATCGGCTGTACCTCCACGAATTCGTCCAACACTGCTCGCACGGCGACTGAGCAAATGCTGATTTCCAACGCCGTCGATCAGTCGCTCAGCAAAGTCGATTTTCAGGCGTTCGGTGGCCGCAAGGTGTTTGTCGAGGAAAAGTATCTCGACTGCGCGGACAAAAATTACGTCGCGAGTTCCGTGCGGCATCGAGTGCTCATGCAGGGTGGACAAATCGCCGCGAAGCCAGAAGAGGCGGACGTCATCGTCGAGGTCAGGAGCGGCGCAGTCGGTACGAACTCGTCGAATTCGTTTCTGGGCATTCCGCAGATTCAGATTCCGGGCATGTTCTCAACGCCAGAAATCAAACTCGTGAATCGCGTGAATCAATCGGGCATGGCGAAGATTGGACTCGTGGCCTACGACGCGAAGTCGCATCAGGTACTCGGTGATGGCGGCATGTCGCTGGCGAAATCGGCCGACAACAACTGGTACGTCTTTGGAATTGGCCCGTGGCAGAATGGTTCGGTCAAGAAGGAAATCGAGCGTGGTCAGCCACGCTACGCCAGTCAGCCGTGGATCGAAGTGCCGCCGCAGGTCGCTTTCGCCGCGCCGTCGTTACAGGCTCCGCCTGCTTCGGACGACGAGAAGGTCCGGCTGACTTCGGGCAAAAAGGATGAGCCAAAAATCGAAAAGTAATTTCTTCGCGCAGCTTGCCGTGCGATCAGATTTTTGAGGTTTGCTCTGCCGGTTCTGCCAGCGCGCGAGACCTTTCCGGTTGCTCCGCCGGAATGAGATTCCTTTGTCGCTTGCGACGATCAAGACCGATATCCCGGATGGTCTGATCGGTCCGTGTCGGCACGTCCTGCCGACCGAATGAATTTCTCGCAAGCTGCTGAGGGGTGTGGAGCATGTTGGACGCTCTGAAGTTTTGCCTGATCCGCAAAGTCGCGGGTCTGTTCACGGTCGCGACGTTGGTGGTCGGAGGAGCTTCTCTGGCAAACGCTCAAGTCGTTCCCGGCACCGGCGAGAAGATGACCGAGGTTGGTGACGACTTCGAAGATGCGAATTGGTCGTACACTCCCAACTTGCCCAAGAGCAGCAACAACATCGACAAGCAAGTCCGTTATCCCTCCGGAGCCGCGAACAACAATCGCTGGTTCGAGAGTCTGCTTCGCGGGCAGCCAGACGTCGTCGAGCGTGTTGCGACACCTGAAGGCGGTCTGCCGAACAGCAAAGGCGCGCTCAAGCTGCGATCGGTGCAGACCGGCATCCCCGGAGCACCCAGCTACAAGATGCAGCAAGATGACTTCATCATGAACGGCAACGGCCGCTTCGGTGGCACGATCCCCGCCATGTGGACGCCAAATGTGGTCGCTCGCGTTTTCCTGCCACCGTTCGAGCAATGGGAAAAACGAACCGGCTCGTCGTTCGGTTTCCGCATCGAAACGCTGACGCATGTCATGAAGCCGGTGACCGATCGCAAACTCTTCAAGAAAATTGGGAAGACAAAGCAACTCGAACAGGCTTGGCCGGGGATGTTCCTGCAGCTCAACAGCAAGAGCGACGGCCAGAACAAAGAGGACACCGCCGCGTTCGTCATCCGCGGCGATCAATACGGTCAGGATTTCGTCGCTGGCCAGCTCATTAAGGAGACTGGTTGGTGGACGCTGGGCATGACCCTCTCACCCGATGGCCGCGTCCATTACTACGCGACCAAAGGGACCGGGCCGCTCAAGCCTTCGGACCACCTCGCCTCGACGATGCCCTACGGCGAACCGAATCTGCAAATGAACACGCTCTTCTTCAACGTCATGAGCGCGGATAACGGACGCACTTGGTCGACCGAGTGGATCGTCGATGACGTCGAGGTCTTCTTCGTCCGTCGGTAGTGGAGCACGTTTTCTATGTGCTCGGTGGCACGTTGAAAACGTGCCCCACGTCAGAACGTGAACCCCAACCTCACGAGCGCCGTGCTCGGCAAATCGGTGTTTCCCAGTTTCGAGGTGTATTCCAAGGTCCGGCTGAAGACGTATCCGGCTTCGACGAGCCAACTCCGACCGCTCATCCATTTGCGTTCGTAACCAGCCATCAGGCGATAGTCGCTCAGTGTGGCGACATCATTGAGTCCGGTAGCTCGTCGGATCGCCCATGTGCCGCCGCCAAACTCACCGACGATGTAACCCCAGCGATCTGATTCGTCATCGTGTGAGAACCTCCAAGCGATGCGAGGACGTGGAGCGCACAGCTCATACTTCCAATCCTCATTGGGATTCCAGAGCACGCCGGCGCTCGGAATCGCCTTCACGTCATCGCGGTCGAGGTACAGCACGCCGCCGGTGAACGTCAGCGTGTCCGAGTACTTCCAGAAGGAGAGTACACGTCCCGGTGTCCGGATTGCATCGGCACCAGTGTTGTCACCATCGCTGTAAAAGCTCGGCGCGACAGCCGCTTGCACAAACCAGTGCTCTCCGATGGGCAGCATCCCGACGACCTCGAAGGAGATGTCGTACAACTGCCCCGGTAGGTCCGTGACGGTCGGGCCGTTCAGCGCGTGTGCGGCAAATCTCGGCACAAACCACAACGCTTGAAAGCTGGGGAACTCAATGGAACCGCGAGCCTCCAAGCTCGTCACGCCCAGCCCACCTGAGTTGGGAGCAATCCAGGTCGCCGTGCCAACCGTCTTCTTCCATTCGATCCACGGAGCCTCTTCATCGGCGAAGTGGTCGTCGGCCTCCAAGTCCGATCTCTCGGCCGAGCCTTCTTCGAGCTGACGCCAGTGATCTTCGCGAGGCAACAAGTCTTCCGAGTCTTTGCTGAGCGGATATTGATCCTGATATGCCGTTCGTCGGATCGGATTCCGTTCGGACGGATCGTCGAATTCGTCGTCGTGCCAGACGAATCGCACGGGAGACTGCGACTTGGCGGCGGAAGTTGCTGGTTGATCAAACGGATCCTGCCAGCGAGGCAGTTCGTCTTGCCCCCACAGCGTGGAGCCGATCAACGCACTCGCCAAACTCAGCACGGACAGCGCGCGTCGCAGCGGACACCGCCAATGGCAATGTGACTTCAGCCGTTTGAGCCAACCAAATCGCACAGACGAGTCCCTCACGAATCAGCGCACTCCGTGATCCCGACTTGAGAATCGTCCGGCCACCCACGTCTATCGAGTAAAACCGGAAGGGTTTGCCGTGTCTTCGCGAAAGGAGTCATCGGCACACGCGGCATCATCGGTATTTTGCCCAGCCTTTCGGTGCCGAGTTCGCTCCGTACAACCGCTTTCGTGGCCATTTCCAGCAAACTCCGTCGATAGCGATGAGGAAAATTCCTCGCGACGCGCCGACTTGTTCCGGCGTGTCGAGCGTCAGGAGGACGCAATCTTGAGACGGCACGGACTGCTCTGGGCAATTCTCTTCTTGGCAACTTGTCATTCGACGTTCGCCGTCGGGCTGGCGCGCGAAGTGGCGGTCGAGACTCGCTTTGACGATGTCGCCGCGTATCCACCGCTCAGGCTGATTGACGATCGAGCGGAACTCCTGCCCATCGAACACGAAAACTTCGATCAGTTTTCTGAGGACAACGCGGCGATCTTTGACGACGAGCCTGAATATCGATTCGGCGAATACTTCGAGTTCCAGGTTCTGCCGAAAGGTTTGCTGTATCACTCTTACCTCGCAGGCGAGAAAGAACCCCGCTTCAACGCCGTCTGGCTGAATGAAACCGGCCGAGGACTCGTTTGGGAAACCCAGCTCGGCGGCCGAGTTGGCTTGATGAAATTCACCAACTTCAACGAGGACTATCCTCGAGCTTGGCAGCTTGATCTGGAGGGAGGCGCACAGGCTCGCGTCGATCCGCAACAAGAGTCAGACCTGGAAGCCGTCGATTATCGTTTTGGATTACTCTCCACCTGGCGGTTTGGCCGCAATGCTTACAAGGCCGGATACTACCACCTCAGTTCGCACATCGGCGACGAGTACTTGTTGGCCAACCCAGGTTTCACTCGCCTTAACTACGTCCGCGATTCGGCGATTTTTGGAGTGACTCATTATCTCACCGACGACATGCAGATTTACGGCGAGATTGCCTACGCCTTCGGGCATGAGGACGGTGCTGAGCCTCTGGAGTTGCAATACGGCTATCAGTACACGCCGCTTCGGGCCTACGGCCTAAAGGGCGCGCCGTACTTCGGAATCAACGGCCACACACGCGAGGATTTCAATTGGATCACCAGCGTCAACACCGTCGCCGGCTGGCAATGGCGCGGCGAGGAATCCAATCATCTCTTCCGAGTGGGGCTTCAGTACTACACGGGCCCTGCCTTGCAATGGCAATTCGCCGGCCGCAACGAAACGCTCTGCGGAGCCGGAATGTGGTTTGATTACTGATATCCCGAACGTCTGACCTCTCAATTGAAACGACCACCATGACACTGGCTCTGACCTATTACCTGATGAAATTGCTGCGTCGCACAGTGAGCCGCTGTCAGGGACGATCCGCAGAAATTTTGGAAGAGACGAAATTCTTCCTTCTTCGTTCGAGACTGGTTGCGTATCCTGTTCGCACCCGGGGGCGATTGGACTCGACTGGGTCACCATAGATGATGGTGGCGTGCCGTGGTTGATCAGCAGGCCACGTTAAAAGCCGATCACATAATAATTGCCAATCGGCAATTCTCCTTGGCAGCCTAGTGCTGCCACAGGCCTAGGAATCCCCGTCTGAGGAGTCCGAAAAGCCTGTCGCAAATTCAGACTGGTGTCCGCTCAGCGCCGACTACAGCGGGCACGAGACAACGTGGTTAGCTGGCCAAAGACAAGCCTCGTTCGTTGAGCTTGTTCCGGTGAGATCGATCAGCGAACTACGCACGTAGAGGCTATCGTTGAGGGATCACAGGACGGGGGTTCGATTCCCCCCGCCTCCACCTGGCAATCCTTGCACTATACTGCAAGGTACGGAACGCCCCGGAAAATCCGGGGCGTTTTTGTTTTCACGCAACGGGCGGACGACGTGTGCCCCGGTTTGATTCACGCCGTTGTCGTCGATTTCCGTCGTTCGCTGCGTCGGCTTTTGCGTCGCCTTGTCAAAGTGCGATGGCAGGACTTGGCGATAGTGAGCGTCGGCAATCTCTTCGGTGTGACCAAGCCACGCGGCGGCGACGTGGCCGGGGAAGTCTTCGGCCAGTTCCGTGGCTCGTGAGGCCCGCAGGTTCGCGGAGTGATGCGAGCGAGGTCGATGCCTCGCTGATGACTCCAGTCCAAGAATCGTTGAACGGCATGGCCGTAGGCGGCTCGCGTGTGCGGGTTCCGCAAGTGGCCGAACACGAACTCATCCCAAGCGAATTGAGCGGCCGGACCAGCATCGCGGATGATCGCCGGTGGTTCGACTGACCGAGCGGATGCTGGAGTCGGCAGCGAGTTGCACGGCATCACCAGCAATTCGTCATTCAACACGGTGCCTGTTACTTGAGTCGTCGATTCGTTGTCCATGCCTTCCATTTGCTTGCGGCTGTCACCGCCTCGATTGCTCGGCAATCACCAGCGGGATCGCTCGCTGGTGAGAGATTCCACGTCCGCCGAATAGTGCCTCACAACGTCTTTTGCATAGCACGACTTCGGGGCTGCTGGCCAGCACCGCTTTCAGTCACCAGTATCCCGTGCCGATGGCGCGGCAATGGTTGACGGCAGCCGCAAGGCTCACTTTCATGCTCGCCGTCAACCGGCCGTTCCTTGAGACACCCTCATGCGACCATCTCCGCAATCCCCACTGCTGCAACGCCGATTGGAACGGGCGCTCGGCAAGGCGGCGGCGTGGAAGGGGACTTTCTATCGCGCGACCACCATCGACTACGCAAACCGGCTCGATTTGATGTCGGGCCTGGGCAGCCGCATTTCGGGAGCGCGTTGGACGCCGCCGGATTTGTTTGCGGCGGTCTATGGCTGCTTGGAACCGGAAACGGCCATGAGTGAAGCGCTGGCCAACTATCGCGAGTT
>CAZILR010000220.1:0-8059 GCA_964539995.1 uncultured Planctomyces sp. | reverse complement strand
ATCGCCAAAGGCGTGCATGGGTTGTATCCGAACGGCTCGACCGGCGAGTTCACGCGATTCACGGTCGAAGAGCGGCGACGGATCATCGAGATCGTCGCCGATCAAACTCGTGGCCGGGTTCCCATTCTGGCTGGAGCGGCCGAAGCCAACGTCAAAGAGACGATCCGTGCGTGCGAGCATTACCACGAACTCGGCTGCCGAGCGGTCGCGATCGTTGCCCCATTTTACTACAAGCTCAGTCCGGCGTCGGTGTATGCGTACTTCAAAGAGATCGCCAAGAACACGCCGATTGACGTCACGCTTTACAACATCCCGATGTTCGCCAGCCCGATCGACGTGCCGACGGTGCGCCGTCTTGCGGACGAGTGCGAGAAGGTCGTCGCGATCAAGGACAGTTCCGGCGACATCGTCCACATGATCCGCATGATTCAGGCGGTTCGCCCGAACCGTCCCGAGTTTGCATTCATGACCGGCTGGGAAGCGGCCCTGATGCCCATGCTGCTGATTGGCTGCGACGGCGGCACGAATGCCTCGTCGGGAGTCGTCCCGGAGGTCACGCGATTGTTGTATGACCTGACGCTCAGCGGCCGGCTCGATGAAGCTCGACAAGTGCAGTTCGATCTCGTGACGCTGTTCGACACGATGATCTATTCGGCGGAGTTCCCCAACGGCTTCCGAGCGGCCGTTGATCTGCGCGGATTCAACATGGGCATCGGCCGCCAGCCGCAGTCGGAGCAGCAGGTGACGGATTTGGTCACTTTGAGCCGGACATTGCAATGTATGCTCTCGCAACATGGCTTCACGGACGAACCGATCGGAGGCTGTTCCACGTCAGGATCGTCATCGGGAGGCGATCTCAAAACGCAAGACGTGAGCGCGATCGTGCAGACAGTGGTCGCCGAACTGAAACGCCGCGGATTGGTGTGAGTCGCTAAATTTCAAACCACTTTGCTTTCGCTGTGTGAGTGCTTCTCACACATCTTTGTCAACGCGCGACGTGTGTGTTTTTCGTTGTCGTGTGAACTTCGCGAACGTGTGAGAAATCCGTTTGCGTTTTGAAAAGGCGTTGTTAAAGTCTCGCCCCGTTGCCTGACGCCGGGCGCTGGATGAGATGTGCTGCGATACGATCAAGGAGTCCCTCATGCCTGATCGCGAACGTTGCCCCGAGTGTGAGTGTCCGCAAGCGGACTGGTCAGGAACGGTGACTCGCCGACGCTTCGTTCAAGCGACGAGTGCGGGTGCGGCAGCGATGGCTCTGCCACGAGTCCTGCGAGCGGACGAATCCGCCGCCGATGCGAAAGCTCCGGAGTCGCTTGTCAAAAAGCTGTACGACTCGTTGAGCGAAAAACAACGCGAAGAGATCTGCTTCACCTGGGACTACACCGATGACCGCAAGGTGCTGCGGACGCACGTCTCGAACAACTGGTTCATCACGGATGTCAAAACGCTGGGGATCGGCACTGATTTCTACACGCGCGACCAGAAGGACATGATCGAGGCGCTGTTCTGGAGTCTCTACAACAAGGATTGGCATGACCGCATCCGCAAGCAACTCAAGGACGATGCAGGCGGTTATGGCAAGCAGCAAACGATTGCGATTTTTGGCAAGCCCGGTAGCGAAAAGTTTGAATTGGTGATGACTGGCCGGCACCTGACGATCCGTTGTGACGGAAATACAACCGAGCATGTCGCCTTTGGTGGGCCGATTTTTTACGGTCACGCGGCTTCGGGGTTCAACGAACAAGTGAATCATCCCGACAACGTCTTTTGGCCTCAAGCACTCAAGGCGAATGAACTGTTCAAGATGCTGGACGGCAAACAGCGGGATGCGGCGCTGATCGAAAAGATGCCCAATGAGAGCGCGGTTGCGTTTCAAGGGAAGGGAAAGATTTCCGGACTGCCCGCCTCGGAGTTGAGCAAGGATCAGCTCGAGCACCTTCAAGGCGTATTGAACTTGCTGGTCGAACCGTATCGGCTGTCAGATCGGCAAGAGGTGGCGAAGTGCTTGGAGGCTCAAGGTGGTTTGGAGCAATGTCGCTTGGCGTTTTATCGTGAAGGCGACTTGGGGAACGACGGCATTTGGGACAACTGGCGTTTGGAAGGCCCGTCGTTTGTGTGGCATTTCCGCGGGACACCTCATGTGCATGTCTGGGTGAATGTGGCCGATGATCCGTCGGTCCCGACCAACGCTCGCGGCTAGCGATCTTGCGGTTGGTCTGCTTCGCGAACTCGCTCCTTGGTGAAAGTAATTGTTCTGTCATTTCCTGAAGTCTGTCTGTCCGACAATCACATCGCTCGTTGAATCCATTCAGCAAGTCGCTTTTATTTGCAGTTCGGCTTGATCGTGTTTCGGAATCTGAGGCTGCGTTCATCGTCCATTCCCTTATCTTTCAGTGAGGCCTATCTTGAGCCGTTCTTTTCCCGCCGCCCGTCAGAGAAAAGAAGCCCGCCAGCCAAACTTGGAAAAGAAGCCATCGGAAGCAGTGCCTCACGTCCCGACACTTTCCATCAATCAGGCGACAACTTTGCGTTGGTCGTTTGAAGAAGACGTGGTCCGGTATCGGTTGGCCGGGATCGACACGATGGGGGTCTGGCTGCCGAAGCTGTTGGAGTACGGCGAAGAACGTGGATTGGAGTGGCTGATCGAGAACGGCATGTCAGTCTCGACGTTGTCGTATGCCGGCGGATTCACCGGTGCCTTTGGGCACGAGTTGGATGATGTGCTCGAAGAAACGCGGGACTTGATTCATTTGGCAGGGATGTTGCGAGCGAGGTCTTTGGTTGTCGTGACCGGCCCGATCAACAATCACATCACGAAACATGCGACGAGATTGGTGGTCGATTCACTGAAGCAACTGGCCGACGAGGCGGCTGACAATGACCTCACGCTTTCATTGATGCCGATGCGAAAAGTGTTTTGCCGAGATTGGACCTTTTTGCACAGACTGGATGAAACACTGGCGATTCTCGACCAAGTGAATCATCCGGCAGTGCAATTGGCGTTCGATGTTTATCACCTTTGGCCAGAGAAGGGATTGCTGCAACGACTGCCAGAGCTGATGTCTCGGATCGGTGTCGTACAGGTGAGTGACGCCTCCCCGAACGGCACCAGCGAGTACGATCGCGTCTTGCCTGGCGAGGGAATTCTTCCGGTGGCCGGAATTCTGAGCGGACTGATCGACGCCGGGTATCGTGGCTGTGTGGACTATCAAATCTGGTCCGATTCGCTCTGGCAGTCGGTAGACCAAGATTGGTTGCAGCATTGCCGACAGAACTTTGCCCAATTGTGCCCGGTGAGCCGCTGACTCGGCGATTGTGGAGTACAGCCACGCCGGGTGAATCTCACGGCGTGTCGCGATAGCATGCTCCCCTCCAATATCTGGAGCCGAGGGCATGGGACATGCACGATTGGTTGTCGCTGGAAGAACTCGCCCAATTTTTGGGGCGTGATCGTCGCGAGATCGAAAAGCTCGTGCAGCGTGGTCGCATTCCCGGCCGGAGGATGCAGTCCGAGTGGCAATTTCATCCGACCGAAGTGACTTACTGGCTTGAGCAGGAGATGCGTGATTTCTCCAGCGCCGAGTTACATGGCCTCGAACGTGCGCAACAAAATTCCGGTGCAGACATTCATTGTCCGGTTCGGAGCTTGTTGCATCCAGACACCATGCAGGTGCCGCTGGAGGCGCGCACGAAGCGTTCTGTTCTGGAGTGTTTGATCGAGGTCGCTGGGCGTACTTGGCAGATCTGGCAGCCGGCGGAGATTCTGCAAGCCGTACAGCAGCGAGAAGAGGTCATGTCCACGGGCTTCGAGTCGGGGGTCGCGATTCCGCATCCACGCAATCCGCTACCAGACGCCTACGGGCAGTCGCTGGTCGCATTTGGCCGGACGTTCTCTGGAATACCGTTCGGGGCACCGAATCGGCAATTGAGCGATTTGTTTTTCTTGGTGCTGTGCCGCGATTCGCGCACGCATCTGCATGTGCTCTCGCGGTTGGGGAGGATCATTCAGCTCCCCGGATTTTTGGACGAGCTACGCTCCGCAAACGATGGTCTGCGAGCTTATGAGATCGTGTGCTCGGCCGACGAAGCGCTGAGTGGTTCGTAGCGATCACTTCAATTCTGAGCGAGCGGCTTGCTGAGTCATCACCGGGTTGGATGGGGCACAGGCGGCTTGGATCTCGGCGTGCATTCGCTGCAGTTCTTCGGCGAGCTGTGACTCGATCAATTCGCTGCTCGCGTTGGGTTCACCGGAGCCGTTGGTTTGAGCCGCGAATTCGCTGTCTGCTTGCAGTGTGCGGAGCGACGCGAGGTATTGGTTGAAGGTTGTTTGCAAATCAAACAGCAGGTCTCCGCGACGGAGTCGCACTTCCTGAATACTCTCTCCCGCCGTGAGGCTTTCCAACGTGCGTTGAAAGCGGACGAGTGGCCCGACGACTCGGTGGCTGAACTTCAGCAAGTCCCACAAGACGATCGGCAGAATCGCGAATGCGCAGAACCACATCGAGTGATGCTCATGCACGAATTGGCCGTAGAGGTCCGCGAACGACCGAGGTTCCGCGCCGGCCATGACCGCTCCACGGTGTTCGGCGTAGCGGTAGAAGAACATCGCCATCCACAGCACGGCGTGGTACAGAACCCAATACAGCGACGTGCGAGCGAGCAGACGGCCTTGGATCTCTCGATTGACGAACAATCGTTTGCGGGGGTAGGCGTTTGGCGTGGCCATGCGATTTCTCCAGAAGGGATGTCTTGGTCAACGTAGCTCATTGGTGACAGACTGGCGGGTCCGTGATGGGCGGGAATTAGAAAACAGTCCGTGGGTCAGGGGCGTGTTGTGCGGTGCTTTCCATTTGGTGGGATTGCACCTAGCATGACGCCGTTACTCCGTTGGGTCCGTTTGGGAATTTTCGTCTGTCATGAGCAGCGTTCCGCAGTCCTCCGAAGTCCTCGATGGCGTTCCTGCCGAGGCAGAATGCTGTGGCGGCGAGTCGCACTGCACAGGCGACGTACCTGGATCGAATCCGCTGGCTGGGATGCCGCCGCGCGAAGGCTGTCCGCCGCCGTTGCAGTGGCAGCAGGTGCTGGCCGTGTTTCGAGAGCAAAGCGCCGTCTGGCACACCGACACGAGCGCCGGACGGATCACCGGGCGAGTTTGGGGTGAGGGGCCGACGCTGGTGATGCTCAATGGACTGGGTGGCTCGCACGAGTTGTTCGCGCTGTGTGTCTTTTTACTGAAGACGAATTGTCGTTGCGTGCTGCTCGACTATCCGACTGGCCGTCGCGTGACATGGCCGCGACTGACCGACTCGATCGTTGAAGTCGTCCACGAGTTCGCTGGCTCGGAAGGCTGTCATTTATTTGGGACATCGTTCGGCTCCGCGCTCGCGTTGGAGTCGGCGATCCGCCTCGGTCCACAAGTTCACAGTCTGACGTTGCACGCGGCGTTCGCGCACTTGCCGTTGACCGTGTTTGAACGCGCCGCCGCGAGCGTCCTGCGATGGATGCCGGGGCGAATGGAGTCCACTCCACTGTGGCGTGGTCTGCAAGAGCGCGGGCATCGATTGTGGTTTCCGCCGATCGATCCGACACGTTGGTTGTTCTATCTCGACAACGCGGGCCAGACGCCGGTGGCCGAGTTGGCTCGGCGATTCGGGATGCTCAGCCGGTTCGATGCGCGGTCGCGATTGAATCAACTCGCGACGCCGACGTTGTTGTTGCAGGTCGAGGGCGAAGGAGAGACGCAGGCTCGTTGTCGCGATGAGTTGGCGGCGCTATTGCCGAACGCTCGGACGGAATTTCTGCACACGACCGGTTTGTTGGCCTTTCTGACTCACCCGCATCGGTTAGCGAAGTTGATTCGAGAGTTTGTGTGTCCTTCAGTCGTTTAACCGCAAGCCGCAGGCGTGCGCGTCAGGTTAAGCGCACGCCTGCGGCTTGCGGTTAAACGATGACGATTTGAGTCGAAATATGTGTTTGTCCTTTCCCGAACCACTCGATGTCATCGCGGTCGGCGCGCATCCCGATGATGTCGAGATCGCGTGTGGCGGGACGATGGCCAAGCTCGCACGTCAGGGCTATCGCGTCGGGATTATTGATCTGACCGACGGTGAGCCAACTCCCGGAAGTCCTGGGCCAGAGGTCCGGCTTGCCGAAGCGGAAGAGGCGGCGAAAATTCTGGGAACGGCGGTTCGAGAGACTTTGACGTTACCTAATCGGAGGCTGTTCGATTCGTTCGAGTCGCGCGTGGCGTTGGCGACGCTGTTCCGCAAATACCGGCCGAGCGTCGTGCTCGGCATACTCGACAAGACTCCGTTGGCTTCTCCAGACCATTGGCAAGCGATGCAGATCACGGATGCCGCTGTGTTTTATTCGCGATTATCAAAGTGGGACGAACACTTTTCCGGCTGGCCGCCGCACGGCATCCGTAAGCAAGTGTGGTATCCTTTGGGCCTGCGGCAGTTGACGCGGAACGAAAATAGCGGCTGCGGGTTTGTGGTGGATATTTCCGAGACGTTGGAGCTTAAACTCGCGGCGATCCGAGCCTATAAAACTCAGTTTCCGCCGGCCAAGGACAACGTCTTTCGGCTGGTGGAAAGTCAGAATCGGTTGTTCGGAGAAAGCGCCGGCTTCGAGGCGGGAGAGTATTTCGTCAGTGCCTCGACGTTGGGTGTTCAAGATTTAGTGAAGACGGTTTTGGGATAACCTCAGCTCGCAGCGAGAGCGGGCGACATTCGACTGGTCATGATGATGGTTCAAGTGCGTTGGGGAAGCCTGAGCATCAAAGGGAACTTCCGCGAGAACAACGAAGACTCGTTCGTTGTTGATCCGCGCGGGAGGTTCTTCATTGTCGCCGATGGCATGGGCGGGCAGAGTGCGGGCGAGAAGGCCAGCGCGTTGGCGACCGACATCATTCCGAATCGGTTGCAGCAGACCATCGACTTCGACAAGGCCACACAGGACGAAGTGCTCAAGCGACTCGACGAAGCCGTCGCGTTCGCCAATGGCGAGATCATGGCACTGTCCAGTCTCGATTCCGAATACCTCAACATGGGCACGACGCTGGCGTTCATGCTGGTCGTCGGAACCAAGTTGTATGTTGGCGGAGTCGGTGACAGTCGCGTCTACCGTCTGCGAGGCGACCAACTCGAACAAATCACGAAGGACCATTCGCTGACGCAGGCGTTGCTCGATGCCGGCACGATCACCGCCGAAGAGGCAAAGACGCACCGCTACAAAAACGTGCTGTACCGCTACCTCGGCACGAAAGAGGGTGGCACCGGAACCGAGGCGAAGGTGCTGGAGGCTCAATCCGGAGATCGCTTCATGCTCTGCTCCGACGGCGTGACGGACGGCATCAAGAATAACCTCAACCAGATTATCCCGTTCCTCAAGCAAGACGACCTGAACGCCGCCGCCGCCGCGATCATCAAAGCGGCTGAAGATGGTGGCAGCAAAGACAACATCACCTGCGTCGTCGTGCATTGCTTGTGAGCGAACGGTGACCATCTTCTCGCCGAGACTCGCGAACTGATGATCGCGGTCAAATTGGAGGGCCGGACCAATCAGGAGTAGGAAGCCCGATCAGCTTATCCGACTCGACGTATTGTTGTGTTTGCCGCACCAAACTACGCTGTCGAAAATTCGACGTAGCGGATTCTGAATCGTGGAATGTTTGTCGTCGCGCAGGGAATGTGCCAATGACGTTGACGCTCAAATCGGCAATGGCCGCTTTCGGAACGGCGGCGAAGGCCAAGCTGGCGAACGTCGCCGCCACGGGCGAGCCGGAGGAGCAGCTTCGTTCGCCGTTCGAGACATTGCTGCTCGACATGGCCGAGTTGGGAGGGCTGCCTCGAAAGGTGATGACGTGTGTGGGTGAGTCGTCGTTGTCGGACCTGAAGACTCGCCCGGACTTTGCGGTCATTAAGCGGAAGACGCTGGTGGGGTTCATCGAACTGAAGGCACCCGGCAAGGGAGCCGATCCCCGAAAGTTCAAGAACCCGCACGACAAGCAGCAGTGGGAGAAACTGCAATCGCTGCCGAACTTGATCTACACGGACGG
>CAZILR010000219.1:0-8067 GCA_964539995.1 uncultured Planctomyces sp. | reverse complement strand
CATCCAACGCCGTGCGGCCGAAGCACCGACGGCGGCCGGCGAACGAGTGCGGATCGTCGCGTTCACGAGCGGCAAGGGAGGAGTCGGTAAATCAAATCTCGCGCTCAACGTGGCGGTCGTGATGGCTCAAGCTGGAGAGCGGGTTTGTCTACTGGATGCGAATCCGGGGTCGAGCAACATCGACTTGCTCTGCGGATTGAACTGCTATTGGAACTTCGGGCATGTGCTCACCGGCGCGAAGTCGCTCGGCGAGGTGATCCTGAAAGGCCCGGCGGGAATCAATTTTGTGCCAGGAGCCAGTGGGCTGCTGGAGGTCTCGGAGTCGCAGGATCTGGCCGAGCAAGTCTCCATGTTCGAAACTGCCTACGACGTGTTGATCATCGATGCAGGGACCGGTCTGACGGAGTCCGCCCGACGATTTGCACGCATCGCCGATGTGACTTTCCTGGTGACGACTCCGGAGCCGACGGCGATCGCGGATGCGTATGCCACACTCAAGGCTTGGCAAGGAAGCTTGCCGTCGATGCCCGACGTGCTCGTGAATCGAGCTGGCTCGGCGGCTCAGGCGAAACAAATTCTGGATCGGTTTGCTCAAACGGTGGAGCTATTCCTGCGCTGCTCCGCCCCCAGCGGCTGTTGGGTTGCCGAGGATGCGGCCATTCCTCAAGCGGTTGTCGCGCGTCGGCCGTTTGTGGAAATCGCGCCGGACGGAACTGCTGCCCGTGACGTGCAAGCGATTGCGAAGCGACTGTGCGCGGGAGCGAAGCCGATCCGGACACAAACTTTGCTCGAACGACTTTGACGATTAGGAAATTTGTAACGAAAGGACTCAAGACAACGACCTCGGTTTGCCGATCTGCATTAAAGAAGTTGGTGCCAATCCTGCGCCTGAACAGTTTTCTGGATGTCGCCGCTTCACCCCACCTCATCGTTCGGACTTGCTCCGAAACCTGCCTCACCCATCTCACCGATCGACTCTGAATTGACCCACGGAGGGTTTTGTCATGGCTCTTGTGAAACTCACGGAAGAACAACTCACCGAAGTTTGGACCGACTACAAGAAGGACCAAGCGGACCTGACTCTGCGGAACACGCTCATGGAGCGTTACCTGCCGCTGGTCCGGTACAACGCCGAGCGAGTTTGGGCCAAGCTGCCGGATGGCGTCGATCTGAATGACCTGATCTCCGCCGGCGTGTTCGGCCTGATGGACGCGATCGAAGCGTTCGATATGGAACGCGGCGTGAAGTTTGAAACGTACTGCGTGCCGCGTATTCGTGGTGCGATGCTCGACGAACTCCGCACGATGGACTGGGTGCCGCGGCTCGTTCGCAGCAAGGCCAGCAAGCTCGAAGCGGCTCGCAAGCAGGCCGAGGTTGAGCTGGGCTACCCGCCGTCCGATGCCGACATCGCCGCCAAGCTGCAAATCTCGACCGAGGAATACGACCGCATGAAGGCGGAGGCCAGCGCGGTGAATCTCGTCAGCCTCAACAAGAAGTGGTACGAGACCGACAGCTACAAAGACGTCCGCGAGATCGACATCATCGAGGACACCAAGGGGGAAGACCCCACCCGCTGCATTCAGAAGCGGGACCTGATGAAGCTCGTCACCAAGGGCCTCAACCGCAACGAGCGGCTCATCATCATCCTCTACTACTACGAGGAGATGACGATGAAGGAGATCGGCAACACGCTCGGCCTCTCCGAGTCCCGCGTGAGCCAGATGCACTCCAGCATCGTGAACCGGCTGAAAGACCAACTGCAACGCCGCCGGCCGGAGTTCGCGCAGTAAACTGCGAGAGAGATTTCAATCACATAAGAAGCCCAGGGATAGCAATCCCTGGGCTTCCGTTTTATCGCATTGCCGTTGCGGCCGCTTCCGGCAGCACGCCGCCGAGTTGCTCGTAGGCCGAGAGCAGCAGGCGTTCGGTCTCTTCCCAGCCGATGCAGCCGTCGGTGACCGACACGCCGTAGGTCAGGCTTCGCAGATCTTCGGGCAGCGGCTGGTTGCCGGGCTTCAGATTGCTTTCGAGCATCAGGCCGACGATGTTCTCGTTGCCGGCCCGGCGCTGATCGAGGCAGTCGTTCCAGACGACGTGTTGCAGCCGGTAGTCCTTGTTCGAGTTCGCGTGGCTGCAATCGACCATCAGTCGCGGCGGGAGTTTCGCCGCCGTCAGTCGCTCCGCGGCGTCGATGAGCGCGGCGGAGGAATAATTCGGACCGGAACGCCCGCCGCGCAGCACGAGGAATCCCCACGGATTCCCTTTCGTGTTCACGATGCACGTTTTGCCGTCGGAATCGATGCCCAGGAAACTGTGCTGGTGCCGGGCCGCCTGCATGGCGTCGATCGCCACCTGCAGGCTGCCGTCGGTGCCGTTTTTGAAGCCGACCGGCATCGAGAGGCCGCTCGCCATCTGCCGGTGCGTGGGCGATTCCGTGGTCCGGGCCCCGATCGCCGTCACGGTGATTAAATCGGCGATGTACTGCGGCGTGATCGGTTCCAACAACTCCGTCGCCGCGGGGAGCCCCATCGTGTTGACTTCGAGCAGCAGCCGTCGGGCCGTCCGCAAACCGGTGCCGATGTCGAACGTGTCGTTCAGATGCGGATCGTTGATCAGCCCCTTCCAGCCGACGATGGTGCGCGGCTTCTCGAAGTAGACCCGCATGATCACCAGCAGCCGGTCTTCGACTTGCTTGGCGACCGCCCGCAGTTTCCGGGCGTATTCCAGCGCGGCGTTCGAATCGTGAATGGAACAGGGACCGACGATGACCATCACCCGGTCGTCTTCGCCGGACAGAATCCGTTTGACGATCTCGCGGCTTTCGAGCACCGTCCGCATGGCGGCGTCGGAGATGTTCTCCTCCGACTTCAAATACCGCGGGGCGATGAGCGGAATGGTCTCTCGGACATTGACGTCTTGTATCGGCTGGGAACTCATCGGCACGGACTCGCGGCAGGGACATCGGCGGGAGACGAATCGCAACGGGACACCGTCCGGCAGCATCAGGTTCGCCGGCGAGCGTCCAAAAGATCTATTGTAGATTCCGCCGCGGGTGCTTGCCATTGCCTCAGCGCGTTTTCGCAAGATTTCGCAGGCTTTGCCGAGGTCTTCGTTCGGCGTGGGTCTCCTGACCCCGCCGCTCTTCTCTTGTGGTCTCCCGACCGCTGCCTTTCACCCCATCGAGGAGGAGACCTGCGGTCGGAAGAGCGGCGGGGTCAGGAGACCCGCGCCGAACAGGGGGGCATTCCAAACTGATCTTGCCATAACCGCTTGTCCCGCCTAGCATTCCCGCCGCGACTTCGTTTTCTCTGCGCTCGGCGTCCTGGAAGGATGTCTCATGACGGACAAGAACGTCCCGCAACGCGATCCGTATCTCGAATTGCTCAAAGGCTGTTTGACGGCGTCGATTTACGACGAGAGCGCCTGGAAAGTTTGCGACGGATTCCGCGCGAATCGCAGCGGACTGTGGTACCAGTTCCGCCGGGCGGCGTTCCGCTGGCTGGCGAACCGCGGCTACCTACTGGTGCAATTGAAACAATTCGACGCCGAGAAGCGGGCCGCCGGCCAGGATTGGCCGATGTTCGGCTACAGCATGATCGGCACCGCGCGGCTGAACAACCTGGAAGCGTGCCTGCGGACGATCATCGCCGAACGCATCCCCGGCGACATCCTCGAAACCGGAGTCTGGCGCGGGGGCGCGTGCCTCTTCATGAAGGCCATGCTCGACCGCTTCGGCGAGATGTCCCGCACGATCTGGCTGGCCGATTCGTTCGAAGGCCTCCCGAAACCGACGACGTCCGTCGACAAATCTGCGAAGAACCACGACTTCGCCGATTGCGATTTTCTGAAAGTCTCGCTGGAACAAGTCCAGGCCAACTTCGAGCGGTTCCATCTGCTCGACGAACGCGTGCGGTTCCTGAAAGGCTGGTTCTGCGACACCCTGCCGAATGCCCCGATCGAAAAGCTTGCGCTCCTGCGGATGGACGGCGACTTGTACGAATCGACGAACGACGCGCTCCACTCGATGTATCACCGCGTCGTGCCCGGCGGCTTCGTGGTCGTCGACGATTACAGTACCTGGACCGGCTGCCGGCAGGCGATCACCGAGTTCCGCGCGAAGCACCAGATCGACGCCGAACTGATCCCCATCGACGGCAGCGCCGTCTACTGGCGCGTGCCTCAGGCGCAACGTAACCGCGCCGCGGCGTGACACGCGCTCCGAAACCCGGTTCTGCTCTGATAACCGGGTTTCGCTTTGAGTGTCCAGCGAAGCAAAGCCAATCCCGGTTAAGCTGAACCGGGATTGATCAATCGCCGCCGCACTCCGGCAAGCTCTCCAGAAAAATCCGCCCATACCGCTTCGTGCGCACGCGGGGGTCGAGAATCACCACGATCCCTGTGTCGGTTTTCGTGCGGATCAGCCGGCCGAAGCCTTGCTTGAGTTTGATGACGGCTTCCGGGACTTGATACTCCATGAACGGGTTGCCGCCGGCGGCCTTGATGGCTTCCACGCGGGCTTCGAGCAGCGGCGCGTCCGGAACGCTGAACGGGAGCTTGGTGATGATCACGTTCTGCAGCGCGTCGCCGGGCACATCGACGCCTTGCCAGAAACTGTCGGTGCCGAACAACACGCCCGCCGGATCGTTGCGGAATTTTTCCAGCATCAGCGAGCGCGGCAGGTCGTCTCCTTGCACGTAGACGCCGTACTTCTGCGCGGCGAGCCACGGCGAGAGCCGGCGGACGCAGTTCTGCATCATCTGGTAGCTGGTGAAGAGAATGAACGCCCGGCCGTGCGTCCGGTCGACGTACTCCGGAATGCGCTGGCAGACGGCGGCCTCATACGCTGGCGGGTTCGCCGAAGGATCGGGCATCCCCTCCGGCAGGAACAACTCCACCTGCGACCGAAAATTGAACGGGCTGCCGAGCTTCAATTCGTTGGCCTGCGTCATACCGATGCGGTTGCGGATGAACTCGAAGCTTTCGGCGCCGATGGCGAGCGTCGCGCTGGTGAGAATCACCGACGGGACTTTCTGGAAAAGCTCCTCGCGCAGGACCGGCCCGACGTCGAGCGGGGCCGAGACGAGTTTCGTCCGCTTTCCCTGCGGACCACTCTGTTCGATCCAATAGACGTGCTGGTCGCCCGTTTGTTGCCACCACGCTGTCAGTTCTTGAGACAGCATTCGGCATCGCTCGGCGGCGGCGGTGTATTCGATGCGGTCCTCCTCCTTCTGAATCTGCTCGGCAATCTGCCCGATGGTGATCGCCAGATCGGTGAGCGCCGGGCTGACGGTGTTGTCGAGCGGAATCGGCTGGCGGACGCGGCCGTTCGTGCTGCCGTGCTCGCGCTGCCAGCGGCGGACGTCGTCGAATAAATCCCACGCCGCGTGCCGGGTGTGATCGACCAGCCGCTGCGCCGGCGCGCCGCCGCGCTTGATCAAGAGCCCCTTTTGCGTCCGGTCGTTGTAAAGCCGGTTGAGCTGGTAGTCGATCTGCCCGCTGGAAACCGCCAGGCCGAGATGATCGCCGGCGACCTGCTCCAGCGTGTGGGCCTCGTCGAAGATCACGACGTCGTAATCCGGCAACACGCTGGCCCCTTCCCGCCGCAACGCGAGATCGGAAAAGAACAGCGCATGATTCACGACGAGGATGTCCGCATTCCACACCCGCCGCCGGGCCTGATAATAAAAGCATGCCTCGTACGTCGGGCAACTTTTCCCCAGGCAGTTGCCATGCTCGCTTTGAACTTCATCCCAGACGCGCGACGCGGGGGAGAACGACAGATCGGCAAGGCTGCCGTCGGTCGTCGTCCGCGACCACTGGACGATCTGCTGCAACTGCTGCGATTCGGCGGGGTCGGCGAACGCCGTGTCGGATCGGGCGACGGCCCCTTTCAATCGACGCAGGCTGTGATAATTCGACCGGCCTTTGACGAGCACCGCCGAGAACTCGACCGGCAGCACGGAATTCAGGAACGGCAAGTCGCGCTGGATCAGTTGTTCTTGGAGGCTGATCGTGTGCGTCGAGATGACGATCCGCCGCCGCGGTTTTTCGGTTCCCTGATTGGCGGTCGCGACGAGAATCGCAGGGACAAGATAGGCGAAGCTCTTCCCCGTGCCGGTCCCGGCTTCGACGATCAGGTGTTGCTGCCGTTCGACGGCATTCCGCACGGCGGCGGCCATCGCCATTTGCTCAGACCGGGATTCGTAGCCGGTCAAGCGGCGCGCGACGGCTCCCTCGGGGCCCAGCACATCCTGAATTGAAAGCGTCACCGCGTGTCATCCTTGCCAATGGAGCGTTCGCCAATTGTGAGCGACTCCCCGCACAGCGTCAAAGCGGCGGGGTTTGCAAATCGACACCGCCGCTTTTATCAATTCCCCCTTGTTCGTCCGACGCCGATTGCCTAAGCTGTTTTTTTGGGGCGGTCTTCGTCCGACGACGTCGCCGGCGGGGTGAGTTTGCGCCTGAATTCCATCGATCGAGGAGTGACGCAATATGTTAAGCGTCGGACAGTTTCGACGGACCGTGGCGGCGGCGATGTTGGTGATTTTCGGGCAGGCGTCGTTCGTGCTCGCGGCGGATGAATCCAAAGACCCGAACTACTACGAGTTGATGAAAATCTTCGTCGACACGTTCGAGCAGATCGATCGCAACTACGTGAAAGAAGTCGACCGCCGCGAACTGATCGAAGCGGCGATGCGCGGCATGATCGCCAAGCTCGATCCTTATTCCTCCTACATCGATCCCGAGGAGCTCACCCGCTTTAACTCCGAGGTCGAGCAGGAATTCGGCGGCATCGGTATCCAGGTCACCATCGACGGCAAGACCCGGCAACTGATGGTCATGACGCCGCTGCCCGGCACCCCGGCCTACAAGGCCGGCATTCGCGCCGGCGACCGCGTGCTGGAGATCGACGGCAAGCCGACCGTCGAATTCCCCGAAGGACGCGAAATGGACACCGCCGTCAAAATGATGCGCGGCAAACCGGGCGAGATCGTCAAGGTGCTGATCCAGCACGAAGGCTCCGCCAATCCTGATTCGATGGAGATCACGCGGGCCGTCATCAAGACGCCGACCGTGCTCGGCGATCACTACAACTCCGATGGATCCTGGTCGTACTTCCTCGACGGCCCGGACAAAGTCGGCTACATCCGGCTGACGCACTTTAGCCGCAATAGCGCCGAGGAAATGGAGACCGCGCTCGAAAGCCTGCAAAAAGAAGGCATGAAAGCGCTTGTCCTCGATCTGCGGTACAACCCCGGCGGCCTGCTGCAGGCGGCGACGGCCATCGCCGATTTGTTCGTCGAGACCGGCACGATCGTCAGCACCAAGGGCCGCAACACCGAGGAGCAGGTGGTCCGGGCGCACAAGGCCGGCACGATCCCGTTCTCCAAAGACTTCCCGATTGTCGTCCTCGTGAATCGCTACAGCGCCTCGGCGAGCGAAATTCTCAGCTCCTGCCTGCAGGATCACCCCGAAGGGCCGTTCGCCGCTAAGATCGTCGGCGAGCGGACGTGGGGAAAAGGCAGCGTACAAAACGTTATCGAACTCGACGGCGGCCAGAGCGCTCTCAAGCTGACGACGGCGAGCTATCACCGCCCGAGCGGGAAGAACATCCACCGCTTCCCCAATCACAAGGAATCCGACGAATGGGGCGTCATGCCCGACGATGGCTACCAGGTCAAGCTGACCGTTCCCGAAATGGAAGCCTATCTCGATTACCGCCGCGACCGCGACGTGCTTCGGACGGATGGCTCCATCGCCAAGTCCGACTACAAAGATCCGCAGCTCGAAAAGGGGCTGGAATGGATTCGCGAGAAGCTGTCGGATGAAAAGCCGGCGGACGAAAAACCGGCCGATGCCGATGCCCCGGCGAAGCCGGCCCCGAAGAAAGCCGCCGCGCTCCCCCGCGACGCAATCAAGCTGGACGTGGAGTGGGTCCTCGGCCGGTTGACCCTGGAGCGGCGGAACTGGTTCGTGGCGCTGTGAGACCCGACGCCGACCTGATGTTGGCCCTCGAATCGACGTGCGATGAGACGGCGGCGGCCGTGATTGACCGCCGCCGTCGCA
>CAZILR010000218.1:0-8083 GCA_964539995.1 uncultured Planctomyces sp. | reverse complement strand
TGCCGGGCATCTTGATGTGATGCAGTAGCCGAGTCTCCAGTCGCCGCACGCTTTTCGGATTGCCCGGTTCGGTCTCCAACGAGAACGTCTTCACGAACACAGTCCCATCGGGGAATCGCCAGCCAGGCATGTTGCCGGGTGCTTGAGCGGGATACGTCACGGCATCGAATTCGATCTTGCCGTCGCCGGGCACGGCCATGAACCGATCTTTGATCGCGCCGTCCGACCACAATGGAGCGACCACGTCATACGGAATCACTCCGGCCGCGGGCTTGTAGTCTTTGACGTTCGCGAACAGACCTGTCTCGCTGAGCTTGCGCGGGAACTGCGGTGCGTCGGACTTCGGAGGCGGTTGTGGCATCAGCCGATGCAGTCCACCACCGGCGAAGTCCACGAACAGAATCTCGTTATCGGCATCGGTGATGATCTCGACGATGCGGACTTGCGTGTCGCACAGTTCGCGATGTTCGGTCACTTTCTTGGACTTGGTGTCGTACCGCAGCATCCAAACTTTGCCAGTGTCGTAGTCGCCGTAGATGTACGCGCCGGTCAACTCCGGCAATCGCTTGCCGCGATAAACCCAGCCGCCGGTGATCGACCGAAAGTCCGAATGTGGATGCTCGACGATCGGCGCGACGAATTCGGTCGGTCCTTTCGGTCGCTCCGGACGGAATGGGTGCGCCCCTTCGCGAACGCTCCAGCCGTAATTGCCACCCTTTTGGATCAGGTAGACCATCTCCCACAAGTCTTGTCCGACTTCGCCGCCCCACATTTGACCAGTCGGTGCGTCAAACGAGAACTTCCAGACCTGTCGATGCCCGAACGACCAAATCTCGCCACGAGCTTTCGCGTTGCCAACGAACGGATTGTCTTTCGGGATACCATAGGCTTTGTCACTCGCGGGATGATCAACGTCCAATCGCAAGATCGCGCCAAGCAAGTCGCTCAAATCTTGTCCGGTCTGCAACTCGTCCGCGATACCGCTGCCGTCGCCGGTGACGAGGTAGAGCATCCCGTCGAGTCCGAACCGCACGCATCCACCATTGTGTCCACCCGACGGCCATTCGAGGATCAACTTCTCGCTCGCGACGTCGGCCGTGAGCGTCTCGCCGCGCGCGACGGTCAGCCGAGTCAGCCGGCTCCCGTTCGGTGACGGGTTGGCAGGATCGGCGATACTCGTGACGAACAGGAATCCGTTCTTCTCAAACTGCGGATGCGCCGCGATGCCGTAGACGGTGCGCTTCAAATCGGCAACCAACTGCGGCTGCGGTTCTTTGCTCGACGCATCGAGCACCCAAATTTTTCCCGGCCGCTCGGCGACCAGCAGCCGCTTCGAGCCTGGCACGAGCGCCGCCGACAACGGCTCGAACAACTTGAGCTTCGGATACGCCAGCTCCAATCGATACGGATCAGGCGGCTCGGCCGAACCGACGACCGTCGAGGTCGTCCACAAGGCCCGCTCAGCCGCATTTGCGAGCGAACCGCATGTCACCAGAGTCAGAGCCACAACAATCGTAAGCCGAGTGCATCGCCAGCGCATGATCGCCTCCGTCGCAACGTGATCGAACGACACGGACAGCGAGTCTATTCCGTCGAGACGCACGATCTCCAGCGACTGGGCAGACGACGCCCAATTCAAAAAGTGGCCCCAGAATTAGCACGACGCGCAAGCGAGTGATTGAGTGATCGACACTCCTGCCCAAGCGATTTCCCAAGCCGGAGGGTGAGCCGATCGGATTCGAGGATGCCGTTCAACAGACTAACTCTAGGACCACGACTGCGATGACGACGCGAACCTTCCACCTCGGAATTCAGTCCGACTCTGAAACGAACTGCGATCTCTCGATTGACACACTTTTGACACAGCGAGCAGTGCCAACCAGACGCGCAAAAACAAACGGCTCACTCGCAAATGCTTTACGAGAGAGCCGTTGATTGAATGCGGAGAGGGGGGGATTCTGCTGGGCCAGTTCTTTAACCCATTAACCGGTTGTCGTTTGTGTTCATAACCTTCGGCCTTGCCGAAGGTTTCGGTTTCTCATCCGTTCTCGCCGTTTGTCGCGGGTTCTCACCTGTTGTCATTTGTCTTGTCCCACTGGGACAAGCCGAGAAACCGTTCGTCGATGCCTCGAATTTGAGGTGTCGCCATGGGCCGTAAGTCGGAAGAGAAGCTCCAACCACGCAATGGACATGCCCTGATTGTTGGGATCGCCTGCCGCATTTCGGGGTGCGCCAACCAAAAAGAACTCAGTTTGGAGGATCAAGAAGATAACGCCCGAGAAACCATCGCAGAGCTTTACGACGGCCCGGTCGAGTTTCGAGTCATCTCCACGAAAGGTAAAGGCGAACGGCTCGATCGGCCTGAATTGGACGAGATTGAAGCCGCTTACAAGTCGGGTGATTACGACGTCTTCGTCTATGACGACCTGAGCCGTCTCATCCGCGGCGGCGAGGCGGCCCGATTGCTTGGCGTCGGAGTCGACAACGGTACGCGGTCGATCTGCATCGACGACGGGATCGACACCATCGATGAAACTTGGGAGGAGGATGCTCTGAATGCGTGCAGCGAGAATGTCGCCCACAATCAGCGCACGTCCAAGCGGATCAAACAGAAGTCGATGAACCGCTTCAAGAAATCGGGGGCAACTGCCAGACATCCGATTCACGGCTACATCGTTCCCGAGGAAGCTAGGTCATACGACGATTGGTCAAAGGATGAAACCGCCGCCGAGCACATTCATGAAGGGGCTCGCATTCTTCGCCGTACACTCAACGCCGAAGATGTGGCGGACTACTTTCTCAACCATGAAGTACCGGTTGGGCCTTGCGCTGAGAATAAATGGTGGAATGGGAGGATGGTGCTCCGTTTCTATCGGAACTCAATCCTCAAGGGCCTGCCGCAACGCGGCAACATGACTACGGTCAAGCATCACGGCAGCGGCAAACGCTCACCAAAGAAAAATCCGAAGGGGCCGACCTATTACGAAGCTCCGCATCTGGCGTTTTTCGACCCGGCGGAGTTTGACGATCTCGTGGCTCTACTCGCGAAAAGAAACTCCCGGTATTGCAAGCAGAAGGTCAACGGTGTCTACCCGGGAACGAACATGTCATGGAAGAGAAGTCTGTTTCCGGGGCAGCATGCTCGTTGCTGGTACTGCGGGCGCACCTATAGCTGGGGCGGTAACGGCATGGTTGGGCACCTAATGTGTTCTGGTAGCCGCAACCATTTATGCTGGAACTCGATCCATATCGATGGCTCCTTTGTCGTTGATCTGGTTCGCGCTGAAATCACAAAAGTGCTCTACCAGCTCGAAGGGTTCGACGATCAATTTCGTCAGATCCTCGATGAAGTCCAGTTTCAATCGGAAGACAAGCCGTCAGCACAGTTGAAGCAACTCGAAGCCGACGTTGCCCAACTCGCACGCGAGAAGGAGAACTTGCTCACTGCGATGAGAATGTTCGGCCCCAAAGAAATGATCGTCAACGATATCGAGGCGATCGAAAGTCGCGAACGAGATCTCGCCCGACGTCGCTACTTGATTGAAAAGGCGGTGAAGAAGCCGTTAGTTCTGCCGAAATCCGTCGCCGATCTGCGAGCCAGTCTCGAAGCCCAGTTCCAGCCGCTGAATGTCGAGTCATACGAATTCGGGACGCTGCTGCGTCAGATCGTTCCGGAGTTTTGCGTCTATCTCGTTCGTTTGATCGACGGAGGCAATCCGATGCCGCGAGCCCGCTTAAAGTTGGCTTTCAGCGGCATCGCCGCCGACATCGCCCGCGTTCCCGCGCTCGACGAAATGCTGACCCGTGTCGTGACGGTTGATTTATTCAAGCCACCGCAACGCGAGCAGATCCGCGAAGAGGCGGTTCGTCTGGAAGCCGCTGGTCGACAACAGCGGCAAATTGCCCGACAGCTTCCGGGGTGGCCAACTCAGACGGCCGTCTTCAATGCGCTTGCCTTGCATCGGCAGATGGTCTCGCTGGGACTCGCCTCACCCTACGTCACTGTGCGCGAGCCGCCGGATGACTATAAGAAATTAAGGCGACACAAGAATCGGAAGTTTCGATTCACGCCGCTCGACGGTTACTTGCCGCCGGAACTCTAACCCCGGCGGTTAATCGGATTTTGATGTACGTCGTAAGCCCTCGGCATTCGCCGAGGGCTTTTTTTGTTCTCGCCACGAAGGGCAAGTTCCAGAGGAGCTTTCAAATGACACAACTTCATCGTCGTCGCCCTAAGACAGTCACTGTTCCCTCGCGTCCAATCATCCCCGGTACGCCACTCGCTCGGTTATTGCGGTTGATTGCCGAGCGAATGATCGGCAATTCATTAGCGGCAAAACCGACGAAGGATCGTGCCCCTAAAGGCTAACTAGATGAGACCGTGAAAGAGATCGTGATTACAGGATGACGCGGCCAACTCGCCTGTAGCTTTTGAAAAGCACTTCGGTCGCCAAGCATGGCGGCCGGATGCAATTTGCACTTGTTCGATTTCCAACGCCTCACGCCTTGGCAACGGTTGCCCTGAGCGTGCGGCGTTTTCTTTTTGTGGCGTGTGCATTGAAGCATGACGCCTCCCAGAAAGGACCAAACATGAAAGTGCTCGTGATCAACAACGACGGTTCAGGATTCGCGGACTATGTGGACGTGCCGGAGGGCACGACGGTGCGTGAGATGTTCGAGCGAACGGTGAAGTCCGGATCGCCGTCCAACTATTTGATCCGGGTGAACCGTCAGCCGGTGCCACAGGATCAAACACTGCGAGAGGGAGACCGGGTGAGTTTCACGCCGACCAAGATTGAAGGAGCCTGACGCATGGCCCGATCAACGTGTGACGAAGTGTGCGATCAACCAGTGAACGATCCAGCCAGCGTCGCACGAACGGGGCGACGTCGTTGGGAGATGAGGCAACGTCAGCAGTTTCGGCTCGCGGATTTGCTTTGCACGGCGTTGCGTCAAACAGGGAAACAACGACCGCTGCCGATGTTTCCCGAATCCGCATGGCAGATGGTCGTGAACTGGCGGCGCAATCTGGAGTTTGTCCAGAACCGCCAATGGCACGGAGCGATTGCGGAGTGCCGCCAAGAGCTGGATGCCGCGCTGCATGAGTTGGTCGATCAGGCCAATACCGCTCGACAACGCTTGCGAGAGATGGACGAGGATCATCCCGATGTCCGTCTGCGCGATGTGTACGACGAACTGGTCGCGCTGGATGCTGAATTCGGTGACGTCGAATGGGACGCGCGCGAACAAAAGCTGTCCGTCATTACAGAGTCGATCGAACTGGAGGACATAGACCTCGGTCCGTTTAAGATCGTACTCGACTGGAGTGACCTCAGCATCGCGAGGACGTACCGAGTCATCGCCCTGGAGCCGAACGCGTCGGCTGGCGACGAGGACGTCACCCACCCTCACGTCCATGACCGAACGCTGTGTGAAGGGGATGGCCGCATGCCGATCCGCAACGCTCTGCGGCAGGGGCGGCTGTGTGACTTCTTCCTGCTCGTGCAGCAGGTGTTGCAGACCTACAACGCGAGCAGCGCGTATGTGCGGCTCACGGACTGGGACGGCAAGAGTTGCGCGGACTGCGGCGATACCTGCGGACGCAACAACTCCAACTATTGCGACTCTTGTGAAATCACCTTGTGCTCCGACTGCGGCGGAATGTGTTCCGACTGCGAGGGGAATTTCTGCGCTGAATGCCGTGGCGTGTGTCACGGCTGCGATAACCGGTTCTGCCGCAACTGTCTTTCCGACTGCGTCGGATGCAAACGCGGCTTTTGTCAGGAGTGTCTCAATGATGGAAGCTGTGATGAGTGCCGAGAGTCCGACGAAGAGACGGCTGATGCGGGAGCCACGTCGTCTGCGACGACCACGCCGTCCGATGCTGCGGTTCACTCCGTGGGCGTGGGCGAAGTTGGTGTTTCTGCGTGATCTGGGACCGACGGAAGTCGGTGGCTTCGGCATCTCCGCCGCAGATGATTTGCTGCTGATCGAAGACATCCGCTTGGTGCGACAGCGTTGCACCTCGGTGACAGTGCAGTTTGATGACGTGGCCGTGGCCGACTTCTTTGATGAGATGGTTGATCGGGGTTTGCCGCCGGAGCGGTTTGCTCGCGTGTGGATTCACACGCATCCGGGCAATTCGGCTTCGCCGAGTTCTGTGGACGAAGAGACCTTCGTTCGCAGCTTCGGCCGCTCCGATTGGGCGCTCATGTTCATCTTGGCCGAAGGCGGGCAAACGACGGCGCGATTGCGATTCCACGTCGGCCCCGGTGGTGATTGTGAATTGCCGGTCGATGTGGATTTCTCCTGCGACTTTGCCGCGCCTAATCGCGCGGATTGGAAGGCGGAGTATCAACGCTCGGTGTTGCTGCCACCTCCGCGTTTGCCGGTCGTCGATGCTTTACGATCCGAGACGACACCGTCATTGCTTGCCGATGATGCGCTGACTCTGGATGTCTTTGAGCAGCGGCTCCGCGACGGATACTACGATCCGGAGTTTCTGGACGAAGAATGGGAGTTCGATTCGCCTTTTGCTGAGGAGGTGGTCTATGGCTGAGGCCACCGACCGATTTGTTCGACAAGGCGATCTCGTGCCACGGTCTCGGTTGCAAGATGTGCTTGTCACCGTGATCGGGGTCGGAGCCATTGGACGCCAAGTGGCTTTGCAACTAGCGGCGATGGGAGCGACTCGGCTGCAACTGATCGACTTCGATCTGGTGGAAGCCACCAACGTCACGACGCAGGGCTACTTTGACAGCGATATCGGCCAGCCGAAGGTCGAGGCCACGCGGACAGCTCTGCAACGGATTGAACCGACCGCTGAAGTCACGACCGCTGCCGATCGCTACCGGCCTGACATGGCCATCGGGGCGGCGGTCTTTTGCTGTGTCGATTCGATTTCGGCGCGAGCGGCGATCTGGCGGTCGGCACATCACGATTGCCAGTTCTGGTCTGATGGTCGGATGCTCGGTGAGATCATGCGAGTGCTCACGGCCGCCGATTCAGCCAGCCGTGCCCACTACCCGACGACGCTGTTCGGCCAATCCGAAGCCGAGCCGGGCCGTTGCACGGCGCGATCGACCATCTACACCGCCAACATCGCCGCCGGGCTGATGCTGCATCAGTTCGCTCGCTGGCTCCGCGGTCAGCCGGTGGACCGTGATGTCTCGTTGAACTTGCTCGCCAGTGAGTTCAGCGTGCTCTGAGTCTTCTGTGTTCCATCGTCGACGGCGCGAGCCGTGTCGGCTGCTGTTTGCAGTTGGCACGGCTCTCGTCGTTTTCATTCCTCAACTCAACCACTTCGTGAAAGGACCACTCCATGCCCGGACTGACCGTCAGTGAGAAGAACCATTGGAAAGACCGCCTCTCGAAGCGGATCGACAAACGACTCGAAACCATTGCCGCCGAAGACCCCAATTTGCTGGACCGCGTGAAGCGGCAGGCTCGCATCGCGGCAATGCAGTCGCTGAATCTGGCTGACTTGCAGGCGGACATCGACAACATCGAGCGTGAAGAGGAGGCCCTCGACAAGCGTAAGAGCCTGTTGAATCGCACCATGTTGGCACGAGTGCGAAGCGTTCCGCTGGAGACCATCGACCAGCACTATTCTCCGTCCCACTACCACAACGAGGTTGAGAACGCGATCAAGTCTCGGCAAACCATCCACGAAGACAAGCTGCTGGCCGATTCCGAGGTGGGCGGTCGCATCCTGCAACTGCGGCGCGAGCGGGAGAATTTGCTCGACACCGTTTGGTTGGCCGCTTCGTCCAAGCAAATCAAAGACCTCTGGGCCAAGGTGGCCGAGTTGCTTGGTGACGAGCAGACGCAACTGCAACGCGATGCGCTGGCGATTGAGCCGGTCGCTGACTGAATCATTGCAAGCCAGACGGCGTGATTCTTGTGGGCCTCAGCGTCGCGGCATGCCGCGTGCTGAGGCCGATTTGTTTCGCATCTCATCCAAGGAGACATCGTGTCACACATCGTTCGCATTCAGACCGAAGTCCGCGACGCGGCGGCCGTGTGTGCCGCATGTCAGCGGCGCGGACTGCCGGAGCCGGTTCACGGCCAGCACGTCGTGTTT
>CAZILR010000217.1:3986-8091 GCA_964539995.1 uncultured Planctomyces sp. | reverse complement strand
TGACCGACGAAGACCTCGATCAGATCGAGTCGAACAATTACGTCACGAAGGTGATCTACCTGCCGGACGCGAAATTCCAAGAACTGGCGATCGCTGGAGTCGAGACGTTGTCTTCAACACGGCTCGATCCGGGAGTTGACCCGGTCGCTGTGGCCGATCGGCGCGGTACGATCATGGTCGTCCTGCGAGGCGGCAACAAGAACCTCGAACAACAAGGTGCCGGCGATCCAACCGCCGAATTGGACAACGGCCTGCAACAAGTCAGCTACAACGCCGACGGCGACAAGGGTGAGATCGTCCCACCCGTGCCCGTCGAAATGGACGGCAGCATCTACGCCGGAGTTCCCGGCCCGATGATCGTCGGTGGTCCTGGTGGACCGCACGGCCCGGTCGCTGGAATGAACGGCACTCCGATGTGGGGTATGCCAGTCACCTCGACTCCGATTGGTTTGCCCGGCCCGCCGCACCTGCCCTTTGGCGGTCCAGCAAGCCTCAAGTCACACACGGTTCGCAACCTGACCAAGACCGAGCTGCCTGATCCAGTGGATCACATGGTGATGGACGTGAAGCACGAACCCGGCATCCGATTGCCGAAACCGGTCAAGCATGTTGAGTACAGCGAGAAGCATCCGATCTACGGACCGGGTCAAGTCTCGCAGCCGAATTGGAATCTCAATCAGTAGTTGTCCGCTCGGATGAATCCTTCCCGTGAACTTCGCATTGTGTCGGTTCGAGGCGCGATCATGTTTCGATCAATCACGATCGCGTCTCTTCTCTGCCTTCTTCTGGGAAGCGAGTGCTTCGCTCAAGGTCTTCTGGGAAAGGGGCACGTCTCGTCGCAGTTCCTGCTGTTCGACACGAAACCGGTCAATGGGTTTCGGTTTGACAACTACAGCAAAGGATGGCGAGCACAGGTGAATGCCCCGGTGATCTGGCTCGAAAACGAGGAGCCATTCAACGGGGTCGCCCTGGACCTGTTCGCGTCACTCAATGGAGTCAAGCTGGACTTTCAGGACGACCTGGCCAATACGAACCAAGCGGACTCTGTTGGTGGCGATGTGGGAGTCAATCTGTTCTTCCACGCGACCGAATCCCTTCGGCCGTTCGCAACCGCTGGCTTGATCTGGGACACGACGCAACTCGACTCGCCACTCGCCCCTCCCCCCCAACCACAAACGACCGACTTCACGGAATCGGAGGGCTTCATCGGTCTGGGAGCCGAAGTCGATCTGGTGGACTGGGTCGCGTGGCGATCTTCGTTCGTCTTCATTGCAGACAGTCTCGATGAACCTGACGCGGTCAATGAGATTTTCATTCGACCCTCTGAGTCTTGGTTTCTGCGCTTGTCGCTGGTGATTGATACCTCTGGAAACAAGATCGGCGGCATTGGTGCCGGGTTGACCTGGTGACACGTCCCTTTGGAATCTCGGTCACGAACTCTTCTCCCTCCTCTCGTTCGGCATCCGTCCAATCATGTGTGCATCCCTCCTACCCGAACTGCTGTGTCTGCGCCGACTTGGCCTGGTCACCGATCTGTGGTCCGCGTTGAAGCGCTGCCGGCTTGTCGGGATGCTGATGAGCATCGTGCTGGCGTGTGGCTTGTCTTGCGATACCGCTCAAGCTCAAACTCGTGAGGACTCCGCGCGATATCCGTTGATGGACCATCGTGTTCCTCCTGGTGTTTGGGGCCAATGGGTGCAAAACGCCGGTCGAGTCAACGGCCTGGAATTCCAATCCGTCAGCGTCGAACTGCCTTCAACCGGGACAGTGACCTGGTTTGTTGGTTCGCGGGACGACGTGAAAACCACGGCCAACGCGAAGCTCGTCGTTGGTCAGTCGTACCGGCTCAAGCTCAGTGACATCCCGGAATTTCCGGGCATCGAACTGTATCCGTCGATCGAATTGATCGACCGCCTGCATCCTCCCGCTGGTCACGCCGACAAATTTTCGATGCCGCTGTCGTTCACGATCGACGAACTCGACGCGGCTCTCCAAGGCCAGATGATCACCAAGGTCGTCTACCTTGAGCAGCCGCAACTCGCGCTGCCGTATGAACTGATCGGCGACACCGCCGTCCGTACCGTCCAACCACGAGGAAATCTGATCGAGGAGGCCGACAAAGCAGGACGCCCGCTGGCTTTGATCCGCTTGGGAGGCCGATTGCCGGCAGCGAATGAAACTCGCGGAACCTTCTTCGGCAACGGTGCTCCGGTACTGACCAGTGCCGCGAAGAAAACTGCGACCGACGCAATCCAGCAAGCGGTCTCGTTCTCCGCCGCTGAACCGCGAGTGCAACTCGCGTCGCACAATGATTCCCAGAATGCATCCGGTTTCAAGCAGAACCGTTCCGGCTTGATCGCCGCCAGCCCAGCGCTCGCCGAACAGTTTCCGGACGAGTACGTCTTCGACGGCGGCGACCGAGCGTATCCCGTGCATTATGACGGCGAACTGATGGTCGGTGTCGAAACCGAAGACACGGTCGCCGAATTCCGCGATCACAACGGAGACCGCAAAGTCAAAGCCTCGAACCGCGTCGCGGTTTACTCGCCGCGCTTCGCCGCCGTACGAACCTTCACGGGCATCAGTGAGGGGACCAACATCCAGCGTCCCATCAGCAACGTAGACCAGGTTCAAGGTGCCGCGCTACGGCAAAAAGTCGCCGGCAAAACCGGTGTGCAACGGGATCGAGTGCAAAATGTGCGGATGCGTTCGCGAGCCAGCGGAATCTTCAGTCAGTCGACTCGCCGCGACGTTTCGGCCGCAAAGGCGATTACTCAGCACGTCAAGCTGACGAACCTGTTCGAGAGCACTCAATTCCTCCACGATGGCAAGATTCTGCAATCCGAATTGGCTCAACTGCATCGCGGCATGAACGCCGCGGCAACGTGGTCGCGAGACCTGAATCCGGTCATCGTGGCCAGCTTGTCAGCGGCTCAAGAAGTGTACGCCAACTTCAAGGTGGCCGAGTTGGTCGGCATCGACGAAGGGCACAAGAAGCCGGGCCACTTGCGACTCGTGAAACTCGCCGACAAGGAATTCGCGAAGCCGGGCGAAGTGATCACCTTCACGATTCGCTTCGACAACCTCGGTGACCGCGAACTGCGAAACGTCCGCTTGATCGACAACCTGACACCTCGACTCGAATATGTGGACGACAGCGTGACCAGCGATCTGCCCGGTTCGATCAACGTCGATGACAACGGCGAAGGAAGTCACGTCTTGCGATTGGAACTCGACAACCCGCTGGCCGGACACACCGGCGGCGTGATCACCTTCCAAGCCAAGCTCCGATAATTCCACCATTCAATTCTGCGGCAACGCGAGTGAGGGAGAGAGAGCCGGAACCTTCCGGTCCCAGACTTGTGCCACCGCCATCGGCCCGCCGAACTCCGGCGGGCTTTTTCATTTCACCGCAGTCGCGGCGATGTGATCCAGCGTGACAATCTCGGCTCGATCACCTGCCGCACGAACCAAGTCCGTCATCAGCCGGAGAATCTTGAACTCCGGGTCTTCCACGACCAAGCACGACGGATGCACAAGCAAGTCGAACACCGCGCGGTGTTGAATGGCCCATTCGACTCCCAGTCGAGTGGCCGTCAAAAACGAATCGAGCGACCAGCGGGTTGAACGAAATGCTCCGACATCGCTGATGGGACTCATTGGAATTTCGATCAAGCCGCTGGGATAAACGAACGGCTGAGCTTCGGGATACGCTTTTCCAAGGCTCACCAAGACATCCACGGTCGGAGCCTCTCCCACTTTGCCGTACTGGTGCGTCGGATACTTCGAGCTGACCCAAGTGAAACCTTGATCGAGCAGCATCTGCTGCACGTCGGGGCGATCGGCCAAACCGTTTGAGAATCCACCTGGCGTTCGGAACCCATTGGCCTCAATGCCTGCTCGTGCCTTCAACGACTTGGTCGTGACACGAATGTTGCGGTCGATGATCTCGCGAGCGGTCTGCCCTTCGACCAACCACGGAGCACGCTGAAATCGGAACTGCGTCTCTTCCGGCTTGGTCGCTTTCACGTTGACGTGGTCGTAGGTGTGATTGCCGACCGCGTGTCCGTCGGCTGCAATTTGCTTGAGCCACTCGACGCTCGGC
>CAZILR010000217.1:0-3976 GCA_964539995.1 uncultured Planctomyces sp. | reverse complement strand
GATCACTCCACCCAGCTCACTCGCGAGCTTTGCGGCGGCCACCGAGTATTGCTTCGTGGCCTCGTCGAGATTGCCCTTCTCGTAGTTCCACTCAGTCTGCTCACGCTTCGGATATTGAGCGCTCATTTCCAGATCAAACGTGATCGCGATACGAGCCTTGCGCGGCTTTGGCGGCGCGGCAAAAAGCGCGGGACCGATCAAGCCAAGCGATCCGGCCGACGCCACACGGAGCCAATCACGACGAGAAAGCGGTGAGGAAACGGACGCTCGTGCCATGACTGTCTCCTTCGAAGTATCGCCACCACGATCAGGGTTTGAGCAACTCCGCAATTTCCTTCTCGGCCTTCTCGACGAGTGGGTCGAACTGAGCGATCTCGACCGCGTTGTTCCCTTGCTCGTGTTTGCGGAAGCCGGTCAGATAAGTGATGTTCTGTGGTCGCCAGCGATGAAAGAAGAGGCCGTTCTTCTCAACGATCTTCAAACGCACTCGTTCTGCGGGCGTCATGGGGTTCATGGGCGTGAGGCTCGACCAGTCCGCTCCTGGACGATGGGTTCCACCGAGTTGTCGATCACGTTCCCTGAACTGGCGAAGCTGCAACTCGCCACTCAACAGCATCGCGAGATGCCAGTAACCATACGGCGTCGGAGTCACTCCGTCGGACGTGAAGCGTCGAAAGCGCGGAGCTCGATTTTGAGCATCGCCTTCCCGCAATGAGTTCACTCGGGCGAACAAATCGACGAGCCGTCCGTCTCGCTGTTGGGCCAGTTGAAGAATCGCATCGACGTACTTCACCAAATTATCGTTGTGCTGGCTGGCGTCCGGCAGCGGCGGCTGAGGTCGCTCAAACGGTGGCGGTGTGACGAAGACCAGTCGAGCATTCGTCGACTTCAAGTCATCGCAAAGCTTCTCGTATTGCTTGATGAATGGCGCGAGGCCCGGCTCGCCTGCGAAGGATTCGTTCGCGCCGTAGGCCAGAAAGATCACCGTCGGTTTCAGCTCGGCAACAAGCGCGATCATCCGTTTGTAGCCTTCGGCCGGCGGGTCGAAGATGCCGCGCGAATCGGCCCAAACGGTGTCGCCGCTCCAGCCGAGATTGCGGAAGACGATCTTTCGATCCGGCCAAGTCGTCGTCAGTGCGGTCTCGATGTAGCCGTGATTCCCCTCACGTTCGATGAACGTCCCGCCGAGCAGTACGACGCGGTCGCCGTCTTTCAACTCAAACGGCTCAACGGCGGATGCGGACTGCCCAATGGTCAGCGAACAAACAACAGCAAAGACGGAAAGGATTCGTTCCACGAGTCAGATCTCCGCAAGCAGAAACCAATCGAGTGAGAATGATGCGGGCGGCACATCGACATTGCAAACGTCAACGTAGCAGCCTCGTTCACACGCTCGAAGTTATTGTGGTACAGCAACGGACAGAAACTGACGAACCGCTTGAGCAATGTCCGGCCCCGAAGTCTCCATCACGTCGTTGTGATCCGCCTTCGGGAGTTCGACAAATTGCTTCGTGACTCCGGACGCGGATTTTTCGGGAGCAGCGGCAAACAGCTTTCGACCGAGGCGCAACGGGACAATCGTGTCGCGGCGGCCGTGGAATTGCAGCAGTGGGCAGGCCACGTCTCGGATGCGTTGCTCGCTCGGAAAGCGATCGATCAACAGCCAGCGAACCGGCAACCACGGGAAGTGGTAAGCACCGGCATCGACGAGCGAACTGAACGTCGAACGCAGGATCAATCCGGCCGGAGGAGTTTTCTTTTGCGACAACTCACTTGCCAGGCGGATCGCAACACCGCCGCCGAGCGACTCGCCGAAGAGCACGAGACGACGTGGCTCGATCTTTTTCGTCTCGGTGGCGAATCTCCAGGCGGCTCGTGCGTCGCGACTGAGTCCCTCTTCGGACGGATCGCCGAGGTTGTCGCCGTAGCCTCGGTAGTCAAAGATCAGCACGTCCGCACCGGCATCCGCCAGGACTTCCACTTCCAGCGTTCGATAGCTGCGATTCGCCGCGTTACCACCAAAGTACAGAACGATTGGCCGCCCCTCAGCCAGCTTCGCATTGATGGTGTTGTCCGTTCCAGCGACGTGTCCTTTCGCCAGAATTAGCCAGCCGTGCAGATCGAGCCCGTCTTCGGTTCTCGCGGTGACATCGTGCGCTCGACCAGTCGGCAATGAGGCGAGCTTCGCCGGCAGCGACTTCTCGACAAACGGGTGGTAGATCAGCGACCGCTGAAACGCGACGAGCATCACGAGCACTCCAACCGTCGGCATCGTCACAATCAACAGCCAGCGCTTCCACGGACTCAACAAGAGCGGTCGGCGAGGTGACGACGTGGACAGCGGTGCGAGGACGCGACTCATTGGCGACCCTTGAAGAAGTGACGATCGGCGATTGAATCGTGGACTCTGCGGATTGGAAAGACCGCGAGGCCATCTGCTGGTGTCGGCCGCCTCTGAAGCTCCGAGTTTCTCCTGACGACTTGATGGAAAACTCCTGCTGTCCGTCACAATGCGGAGCGGAGTGGCGAGTGGCAACGGTCGTGACGATTCCGCCAGCAATTTCTTTCGTGGCCAATTTGCATCACCCCAAAAGTGGTCTAAAGTCATCACAACGTCACCGGCTGAGGCGATGCGGCAACGCTCACGAGGCGGTGACACCACAGACCAACATTGATTGACACCTGAGTTTTGGTGTGGCGTCGTGAGACAGCCGTTCGGCTGGTTCGCGGGCGCGGAGGTTGGGTTTGGGACATGGACCTGTTCCGGTGTGGTTGGCAGTCGGCGTGAGCGGACTGCGACAGGAATTGGTTTCGTGTCATCCAGCTTCGGGGGAGAGGGGCATGGCGCTCGGACTGTTTCGCCAGCGGATTTGGCTGGCTCTGTGTTTGGCGTGCGCGCTGCTCGTGGCGTGTGGCGAGGTTGTTGCGGCACCCAAGCTGCGATCCAACGCCACTGACGCACGGCAAGCGTTGCAAGCGGGTGAAGACTTTGAACGGACTCGCCGTTGGATCGACGCCATCGAACATTACGAGGCCTCGATCAAGAAGTGGCCCGACGATCGCGATCTGAGCTACGGCTTGCGGCGCTCGAAGATTCACTTTGGCATCGAGCGACGCTACTCCGACAGCAGCTTCCGTTCAAACATGCTGACGATTTCGCGACACGATGCGCTCAGCCTGTTCGATGACGTCATCAACAAGATCAAGTCGCACTTTGTCGATCCGCTCAGTTCGACGTCATTCGTGGCTCACGGGACCGAGAGCCTCTACATCGCGTTGGCGAACGAGAAATTCCTCGAACACCACCTGCCGGGCCGTCGCACGGCCGTCCAAGGCAACATCGCGAAGTTTCGCGAGACGCTTCGCACACAGTACTGGAACAAGTCTCTGAACAGTGGATATTCGGCGCATCAGACCGTCTCGGAAGTCGCGAACCTGGCCGAAACACAGTTCGGCCTGAACAGCACGGCCGTGGTGATGGAGTACGTCTTCGGTGGTTGCCATGCACTCGACGATTACAGCAACTGTCTGACGCCCGATCGGCTCAGCGATCTGTACGACAACATCGACGGCGAGTTCGTCGGCTTGGGCATCGAGATGAAAGCCGAGGCCGGCCGTGGCATGTCACTTGTCAATGTGCTTCCGGAAAGTCCAGCAGCCGAAGCGGGCTTGCTGATCGGCGACTACATTATCGCCATCGACGGGCACGACTGTCGCAACATGTCCACGGATGAAGCCGCTGGCCGGCTGAAAGGGATGCCCGGTTCGCGAGTGCGTCTGGACGTCTCTGGACTCACGGCTGCCGACCGTCGCAGCGTCACCGTCGCTCGTCGAGCCGTGCAGGTGAAGAGCATCCCCGTCGTGAAAATCGTCGATGAGTCGCGTGGCATCGGTTACATCCAAATGACCGGCTTCCAGAAAAGTTCGCCTGCGGAACTCGACGAAGCCCTGCAAAAACTCAATCGCCAGGGAATGC
>CAZILR010000216.1:977-8116 GCA_964539995.1 uncultured Planctomyces sp. | reverse complement strand
AACTGGGACAAACACCTCAACGCTCGTGGGTACGCTCTGAAGCACGAGGGGGAGTACATCATCCGCATCCGCGCCACGGGCAAAGTTCCCAAACGAGACGAGGTCGTCGAGTCGGCTCGCAAGGCGTTGCAGGACCGATTCGACAAGCAGATGAAAGAGAATCCGAAAGGCGAGCGTTATCACCGCGAGGGCCTCGAACGCGACCTGAAACACTTTCAGACCGACCGCATGTACGACTACGGCTCGCCGCGGTTGAAGTTGATCCAAAACCTCGGCGGCCAACCGAAGGTGCTGGCCGAGTTTGATGTCGATGCGCCGCTCGACAAGCCGCGTGAGTACGAAGTCCGTGCCCGTTTCACGACCGAACAAGCCGGACTGACGATTGAATACGCCTACGCGATCCCGCGAGTCCTCGAGAATTTCTGGTTCCAAGGCCACGATGTGTTCGCTCGGCCGGAACTGTACGTCGATTGGTTCGAGATCGAAGGTCCGATCTACGAATCGTGGCCGCCGCTGAGTCATCGCCGATTGCTCGGCGACAGCACACCGCCGAAGGACAAGGAACGCGAGGCCGCCAAGTCGCTCATCGCCCGCTTCCTGCGCTCAGCCTACCGGCGACCAGTGGCGACGGCTGAGATTGACGAGAAGTTGAAGTTGTTCGATCTCGTGCGAGCCGATTCGTCGTCGTTCGTGCAGGCGATCAAGACACCGCTCATTGCCGTGATGACCTCGCCGCACTTTTTGTATTTGGCTGAAGTGGGGCAGGCTTCCAACCTGCCCGTCCCGAAAGCCAAACAAAACCAAAAGGCCGGGCAGGTTGAAAACCTGCCCCACGTCCTGACTAACCATGAACTCGCCGCGCGGCTGTCGTACTTCCTGTGGTCGTCGATGCCCGATGATGAACTCGTCAAGCTCGCCGATGCGGGCAAGCTGCGCGACTCGAAAACGCTGACCGCCCAAGTCAATCGCCTGCTGGCCGATCTGAAATCCGAATCCTTCGTCCGCAACTTCGCCGGCCAATGGCTCGGACTGCGAGAAGTTGGAGCCAACCCGCCAGCATCGGACTTGTACCCGCAGTACGATCGGCATCTCGAAACGTCGATCATCGACGAGTCGCGAGCGTTCTTCGCCGAAATTCTGAAACACGATCTGAGCGTGTTGAACTTCGTTGGCTCGGACTTCGTGGTCATCAACGAACGGCTCGCACGATTCTACGGCATCCCCGATGTACGCGGCGACGAGTTCCGCAGAGTCTCCGTTCCCGACGGCGTGCATCGCGGCGGCATCGTCACGCAAGCGTCGATGCTGACGATCACGTCGAACGGCACGCGCACTTCGCCGGTCAAACGGGGAACGTGGGTCTTGAAAAACGTGCTCGGCATCGACCCGGGCCTGCCGGTTGCGAATGCTGGAGACATCGCTCCGAAGGTGCCCGGCATCGACAAGGCAACCGTGCGCAAGCGGCTGGAGATTCATCGCACGCTGCCACAGTGCGCCCGCTGCCACAACAAAATCGACCCACTCGGTTTCGCCTTGGAAAACTTCAACGCCGCCGGTGAATGGCGCGAACAGGAAGGCTTCGGCTACAAGGGCCGCATCGAAAGGAACGACCCAAAAATCGACGCCGCCTCGAAACTTCCCGACGGGACGGCGATTGACGGCGTCGATGAATTGCGAGCCGTGCTGCGTCAAAAGGAAGACCTGTTCCTCAACTGCCTCGCCAGCAAACTGCTGACGTACGCTCTCGGCCGAGAACTCAGCATCGCCGACCAGCCGACTGTTAAAGCCGCTGTCGAACATGCCAAGAAAAACCGATACACGCTGCGGTCGCTCGTGACGTTCATCGTGTTGTCGGACTCGTTCCAAACGAAGTAAGGTTTGACGAAATTTCCCGCCGCGACTGGCCGCGCGGTCGATTACACTGACTCGCGAAAGTTCCCGACGGAATCGGAGGTTCCCGATGACCACCACGTTAGAAGCCTTGATGACGCCCGAAGAATTGCTGGCGATGCCTAACGGCGGCCACTGTGAACTCGTGGACGGAGAGATCAAGGAGAAGGATATGGGCGCGGCGTTGTCGGCTTGGGTGGGGATGCGAGTGGCCAGACGCCTGGACGAGTACGCGGAATTGCGAGGCGGCTATGCCTTTGGTGACGCCGCCAGTTACCGGTGCTACGACGACGATCCGAATCGCGTGCGGATTCCCGATGCCTCGTACATTCGTCCTGGCCGGCTGGAAGGTGGCGAGATTCCGTCGGGATATCTCACAGTTCCGCCCGATCTGGCCGTCGAAGTGGTTTCTCCCACCGATCATTACACGGACGTGGAAGACAAAGCCGAGGAGTATCTGTCGGCCGGTGTCGCCGTGGTGTGGGTCATCAATCCCACGAACCGTAGCGTCCGCATTTTTCAGCGTGACGCGCGGCCGGAGCAACTCGGCCCGAACGATGAACTGACGGCGGAAACCATCATGCCCGGTTTTCGCTGCCGCGTGGCCGACCTGTTTCCCAACGCGACTCACCCAAAGCCAACCAAGAACTAATCCGCGTTTGATGCCTCTCCGCGACCTCCCGCCAATAAAGCGAGATCGACGATGTTGGATCACCGTTTTGACCGCCGCCACGTCCTGCGAGGACTTGGAACTTTTCTCACGCTGCCTCTGCTCGACGCGATGTTGCCACGCTTGTGGGCGGCACCGTCGCAGTACAAGCCGCTCGACAAGTCGATGGGGACGCACCCGCGGATGATTTGTTGCTACGTCCCGAACGGCGTCAACATTTTGGAGTGGGTGCCGAGCGACAAGGGCCGTGACTACACGCTCTCGCCGACGCTCGAAGCGTTGAAGGAGCATCGTGCCGACTTCTCGGTGCTCAGCGGCCTCGGACATCCGGCCTCGCAGGGTGGTCATAGCGGAGCGGATACCTGGCTCACGGGTGCCGACCTGAAGGCGACTCCCGGAGCGGATTACACGAATCAAGTCTCGGCCGATCAAATCGTCGCCGAGTTGCACGGCAAGCAGACTCGGTTTCCGTCGTTGCAATTGTCGGATGCCAGCGGCACCGGGTCGGCCGGGCATTCGCACACGCTGTCTTTTGATCGCAGCGGTACGCCGATGCCCTCTGAGAATTCTCCGAAGCGGCTGTTCGAGCGGCTCTTCGTTCCCGACAGCGCGGCCGATCGCGCGGCGACTCTGCGACGCTACGCCGAGCGCAAGTCGATTCTCGACAGCGTGCGGGGCGAGGCAAAGTCGCTCAACGACAAGCTCGGCAAACAGGACCAGCGGAAGCTCGATGAGTATCTGACGTCCGTGCGCGAAACCGAACAGCGAGTCGCGCGGCTGGAATCGTGGGTCGATGTGCCGAAGCCGGAGGTTGATGCCAAGAACTTGCAGCTCGGTAGCCAACCGGGGAACGCTCACGACCGGCCGATGTGGTTGGACGTGATGCTCGAAGTGTCGTACCTCGCGTTCGTGACCGACGCGACGCGGGTCATCACGTTCGAGTGGTCGCGCGAAGCGGGCGGCTACGGCGGCGGTGGCGAGAATCATCACGAGCTGTCGCATCACGGCGGCGACAAAGACATGCTCAAGAAACTTGGCGTGATCGACCGCTTCCACCTCGAACGGCTCGGCCGGTTCTTGACGTTCCTCAAATCGACGAAAGAGGGGGACGGGAACATGCTCGACAACACGCTGGTGATGTTCGGCTCCGGCATGAACTCCGGCGCTGGGGGCGAGCACTCGCCGAAGAATCTGCCGCTGCTCGTGGCCGGCGGTCACAAGAAGGGCCTCAAGCACGGCCAACACATCGCCCACGAGCCGAACAATCACCCGCCGCTGTCGAACGTACTGCTGACGCTGATCCAGAAAATGGGTATCGAAGCCGACAAGTTCCGCGATTCGACGGGCACACTCAATGGGCTGACGTAGATTGGCCGCCCTCGGCCGATCGCATTGTTCGGACGAGGGCGTCCAAACTACGGCTTCGCTTCCGCCGTTCCCAGCGACTTCAAGTACGCCAACAAGTCAGCAACGGCGTTGGGCGGGAGATCTTTCTCGAAGCCTTCGGGCATCAGCGATTTGCCGCTGGTGGCGATCGTCTCGATGTTGCTCCGCAGGACGACGTCCTCTTTGGCTTCGGCGCGACGGAGCGTGACGCTGGTCGAGGTATCGGCGGCCAGCAAGCCATTGAGCACTTTGCCGTCTTGCGTCTCGACGACGTAGGTGGCGAAGTTTGGTTGAGCTTCGCGATTCGGATCGAGGATCGCGATGAGAAGGTCGGCCGGGGACTTGTTCGCGACGCTCTGCAAGTTCGGGCCGACGACATGGCCGACTCCAGCAATCTGATGGCAGTTCGAGCACTTTTGCTGGAACAGCAGCTTGCCCTTCGCGATGTCGCCGAGTGTTTCGAGAGCGGGTTTGTAGTCGGCGATGACTTTCGCTCGGTTAGCATCGACGTCGCCGGCCAGCAGCTTTTTCGCGCGGTCTCGTAGTTCTGACTTTGGATGATTCAGCAACAAATCTTTGCGGTCCCGTTCGATGTCGCCGCGCAAGACGGTTCCCTCTTGCAGAGCATCCAGCAGCGAACCGACTCGGTCGGTCGAGCGAAGCAGCGCCTCGACAATTTCGCGGCGCAGAGCGGGCGAGTGACTTCGCCAGCCAGCCAGCAGCAGCTTCGGCACTTCGGCATGTTCGAGTTGGCCCAGCGAGTTCGCGGCCGCGATCTGTAGTTGCGGATCGGCTTGCGGGTTCAGTAACTCGCGGAGCGATTCGCGACACGAAGCGCAGTCCAAAAAAGCGAGCACTCGCACGGCAGAAACACGCTCGGCGACGGGACGCTCAGCATCCTTCGCCACCGACAGCGATTGCCCCAGGAACAACGTCAACTTCTGCTCGAGATTCGTGTCGGCTTCGGCGGCCCGCATCAACCGCTGCACGGTCATGCCTCGCCGCCGTAGTCCGTCACCGAGTGCGATCAGGATCGACGACCGCGCGGCCGGAACAAACTGGCCGCTGACAACGAGATTCAACGCGTTCAGTCCGGCAGCGGGATTCGCGTCAGTGCCGAGCATCCGCGCGAGTTCCGTGTACCAGCCAGCAGCATGCGGCTGCTTCGCGAACTCGGCATCGCTCGCGAGCGTTTCGAGAAACGCGGTCGCTCGCCCAGCCAACGAAGTCATCATGGCCGTGCGGACGTCGCCGGTGTTGCGCGGATCGCGAGCCAATCGGCCGAGCGTCGCGACGGCAAGATCGTTCGGCATCTCGCCGGTCGAGAACGCCAATTGCCAGCGGACGAGATCGCTGTCGTCAGTCGCTCGTTCGGCGGCGGCTTCAGCGAGTTCTCGATTTTGGGCAAACAGCGGCTCGGCCAGTCGCAGCACATGCGCTCGCAGACGTGGTTCGGGATGCTTGAGATTGACCATCAGCACGTCCGGCTTCATCGCGTTGAGTCCGGCGAGCGTGTAGAGGCAGTGCAACCGCGCGAGCGGCGAACGATTGAGCGCAGCCATGCGACGCAGCGACGGGACGACCGACAAGTCGCGGCGTTCGACAAACAGGCGTTGCGCGGTCTCGCGATTCCATGAGTTCGGCGACCAAAACTGCTTGATGAGTTGGTCCGGCGGCAGGTTGCCGATCGCTTCGACCTTCATCCGCTGCCCATCGGGACCGGCGAGTCGCCAGATGCGACCGCGATCGTGACCGCTTTCGAGATCGACTTCGGCCTTGATGTCTTCGGGGATCGACGCCGGATGCTCGATGGTCTCGCGGTACATGTCGAGCACATACAGCGTCCCGTCCGGTGCGTTGACGAAATTGACCGGGCGAAACCAGTTGTCGGTCGAACTCACGAACTCGGCCCCCTCGTCGGCTCGCTTGGCGACGAAGTTCGGCCCGTTCGGAGTGAGAATCTTGCGATGAATCAAGTTCGCGCCGACGTCGCCAACGAAGGCGTTGCCGCGAAACTCTTCTGGGTACGCACCGCCGCGATAAATCGTCACACCGGTTGCCGACGTGAAGAACCCGGCGGCGACTTTCTCGCTTTGAGGCAGTCCCGCAAATTTTGGATCGGCGTTGCGCCGCGCGGTTCGCACGATGCGCCACGGTTCTGGCGGACTGCGGCGAAAGACTGGCGCGGCGGCCCCTTCGACCCCGATGCTGCGGATGACGCCGCTCGCCACGAACGACGGGTTGCGATTCAGATACCGCCGCGGCAGCACGACATGCTCGATGTGATTGCTGTTGTTGCAGACAAAGCGGTTTCCCCAATCGTCCGTCGAATGCCCGAACTGTTCACCGCCGCTGAGGAGTTGGATCGACTTCGCAACCTCGTCCGCCGTAGCGTCCGAAACCAGCACGCGCGGATCGAACGAGAAATCGCTGGTCCCCGGCATCACCGCCTTGCCGTCGCGAGTCAGCGCGTTCGGATTGCGGCCGCCGGCGACGAGGATGCGATTCTCCAGCCCCCATTTCATGTTGTTGGCCAACGCCTGCACGTTGTCTTTACCGAAACCGCTGAGCACGATCTTGCGAACATCGGCCTTGCCATCGCCGTCCGTGTCCTTGAAGTACCACAGATGCGGATGTCCAATCACGAACACTCCGCCGTCGTAGCAGCAGACCGACAATGCCCACTCGAAGTTGTCGGCGAAGACGGTGCTTTTCTCAAACTTGCCATCGCCGTCGGTGTCTTCAAGCAGTCGGATGATGCCGTCGTTCTTCTTGCCGCCCCCCTTCGGGTGCAGCTTGGTCGGTTCAGCCGAGTACGGATATCCGTGGAACTCGGCGACGTACATCCGCCCGAACTCGTCGAAGCACGCATCGACCGGATCGCCAACCAACGGCTCGCCCGCGACGAGTTCCAGCTTGAAGCCACGCTCGACCTGGAAGGTTTTGAGAGCGTCCTTGGTTTCCGTGGCCGGAATGCGCGGCATCAACTCTTTCAACGACTTGCCTTGTTCGAGCGGTGACGGCTTGTCTTGCGCCTGGCCGACCGAGCACAAAACCATCAACAAACACCACAGGCGATACCGTTTCGGCATGTCGCTCACCGATCAGACGTAGGGTGGGTCGGGTCATAGAGACCCACCAAATAGGTTTTTTTATATGGGGGGTATCGATGTCTCGACCCACCCAACATTAA
>CAZILR010000216.1:0-967 GCA_964539995.1 uncultured Planctomyces sp. | reverse complement strand
GCGCCCCCGTAGCTGCGGTGGGGGGGGTCGATTCTTGTACACCAACCAATGGGGTGGTTTGCGGGGGGGGTTCTGGTTCACTCGACCCACCCTACTTTCAAAACACGACCTTCGTTGCCGGGAAGATCGGTCCTTCGAGACAGGTCCGGCGGTAGTCCCACTCGCCGTCGTCTTGCTGAATCTTGGCGACGCAACTGAAGCAGATGCCGATGCCGCAGGCCATCGGTGTTTCCAGCGACAGCCAGCACGAGACGTTGGCCGCCGTCGCGATCTTTTGCACCGCGTGCATCATCGGTTCCGGCCCGCAGCAGTAAATGAGGTCCGGCGGACAATCGGAGACCAGCGATTGTTTGAGCAACTCGGTCACGAATCCATGATGACCTCGGCTGCCGTCGTCGGTCGCCAGTCGCACGTCGAGTCCGTCCATCGCGAACTGATCCAACCCCGCGAGGTAATCGGCGGAACGCGCTCCGTAGCACAGCGAGACCTTCTGCGGCGCTCGGCGCGGGTCTCCCGACCCCGCCGCGTCCCTTTACCCCCCGTCTCCGGATGTGCCTTTCGTTTCTGGAGACCTTCGAGACATTCCACCGGCGGGGTCGGGAGACCCGCGCCGAACGCGAGTCGGCGTTCCGTAATGTCGTGAGGCCAACAACTCACGAGCGACTGCCAGGAACGGCGTCTGGCCGATGCCGCCAGCCACACACATCAAGTGCTTCGTTTCCGCGGGCACAATCGGAAATCCATTGCCGAGCGGTCCCCAGACGGAGACTTCTTCGCCGACCTTCCAGTTCGGCATCAGCCCCGTGAGCTTGCCGACTGTCACATAGCCGAAATCGAAACCGATCGGCTGACCGTGATCATCGTCGTAGGTGTCAAACAGCGCAAACGGCCGCCCGAGTAACGGGTCGCTCCCGCGAGCCGGGCGGACCATGAAGAACTGACCGGGAACAATGCGGCGGGCGATCTC
>CAZILR010000215.1:0-8143 GCA_964539995.1 uncultured Planctomyces sp. | reverse complement strand
GCTTGGTCAGCCGCATCACGGGCATGACGGTGCAACGCAACAAGGCGATCGTCGGCCAGAATGCGTTCGCGCACGAGGCGGGCATCCATCAGCACGGGATGCTCCAGAATCGAGCGACTTACGAGATCATGCGCCCGGACGATGTCGGCTACGTCGGCTCGAACTTGGTGCTCGGCAAGCACAGTGGACGTCATGCGTTTCGCGACCGAGTCAAATCGCTGGGCTTTGAATTGGAAACGGCCGTGTTCGAGCACGTCTTCCAAGAGTTCATCACGCTCTGCGACAAAAAGAAGGACGTCTACGACTCGGACATCATCGCGCTCATCGAGAGCCACATCGGTGAGAAGAGCGACGCGACGGATCGCTGGAAGTTGATCAGCGTGCAAACCTTCGCGGGAGCCAACACGATTCCCACGGCGACCGTCGAACTGCAATGCGAAGGTGACCCGCAGCCGAAGCGCGACGCGGCGACCGGCGACGGGCCGCTGGACGCGATCTTCCTGGCGATGAAACGGATCACCGGAGTCGCGGGGACGCTGCGTAACTTCCAAGTTCGCAGCGTGACCGGCGGCGAGGATGCTCAAGGCGAATCGTTCGTCGAGATTCTCGTCAACGACAAGGCATACCACGGCAAAGGGATCAGCACGGACATCATCCAGGCCAGTGCCGAGGCGTACTTGAAGGCGCTGAACCGAGCGATGTCCGACAAGCAGCCGACCAAGCGAGTCCTCGCGCAACACGATTGATCTAAAGTAGCCATCACGCTCCTGCGTGATGAGCCTTCGGGCGTGCGGCATCGAACGCTTCCAAAGCGTTCGCGAGTCAAACGCAGAAGGCTCGTCACGCGGAGCGGTGACGGCTACTTTTGGATAACTCTTGGATGACTTCACTCGACTCAACAATTCGTTCGGAAGAAGCCGCCGAGTTTCGGCGTGCGACGTTCTCGTTGATCGTGTTAACGGCGTTGCATTTCGTGGTGGACACCGTCGCGAGCCAAGTCAGCCCACTCTGGCCGACGCTGGAGCAGCATTACCGATTGCCGACATTTTGGATGTTGTTCATCTGGACGGTCGCGGGATCGTTCAGTCAGCTTGGCTTCGCGATGATCGGTGACCGAGCGGCCAGTCGTTGGCTGGTTTGGCTGGGACCGGCGGCCAGTTGCGTTTGCTTGGGATGTCTCGGGCTGTTCGAGCATTCGCTGATGTTGGCCGGATTGCTGACGATTGCCGGTATGGGAATCTCGGCATTTCATCCCGAAGGAGCGACACTCTCCGGCAACTGCTGGCCGAACGCTCGCAGCCGAGCGGTCTCGATCTTCGCGATGGGGGGCTTTCTCGGTCAGTCGGTCGGGCCTCCGTGCAGCGGTTGGGTGGTGACTCGATTCGGTCTGAGCGCTCTGACGCACGGCATCGCAATCGGGTTGTTGCTGATGCTCGCACTGCGAGTGATCTACCGCCCGGCTCACTCGGCGAAACGAACGCATGCGGCGGTGACGGTCAGTGCGTGGCGTGTTTTCTCACAACGCCCCGGCGTGATGTTGCTGCTGTTGTCGGCGGGGACGGTACGAGTCATCGCGGCGGCGGGATTGCCGATCACCTTCGCCTACTGGCTGACGTCGCTGGACTTCAACAAGGCGGAAATCGGCGGGGTGCAGTCCGCATTTCTGGCGGGGTTCGGGTTGGGGAATTTACTCGCCGCGATCGGTGTGCGGCCGGATCGGGAGCGGCTGGTGTTGTGGCTGATTCCGTTGTTCTGCGTCCCGTGCCTGTTGATGATGCCGAGCCTAACCGGCCTTGCCCTGTCGTCGGCGGCTTTGGTGACGGGATTGTTTTTGGGGATCGCTCAACCGGTCTTCATCAGCTATGGGCAGCAGTTGTTTCCGGAGAGTCAGCGCGTCGCCAGCTCGATCACGATGGGCGTGAGTTGGGGCCTCGGCGGAGCGATTGTCGCTGGACTGATGGATGTCTGCGGCCGAGCAAAATCCTACGACGCCGCTTTCGTGACATTCGCCGTTGCCGTCGTCGCGTCGAGCGTGCTGTGCGTCCTGCTGCCAAAGACTCGCACAAACTAACCCGAAGCGTCAGCGAGGGCGGGCGCTCCGAGCGACGATGATCGAGAGCGTGTAAAGCGTTCGCCCTCGCTGGCGCTTCGGGTTAGTTTTCGTCGGCGTAGCGGATCAGGCTGAAGACGTCGTAGCGGCTGAGCTTCTCGCGGCCGTTGAGGAAGTCGAGTTCGATGACGAACGCGCAGCCGGCGATTGTCGCGTGAAGTTGCTCGACCAAGTTGACGCAGGCGAGCATCGTGCCACCGGTGGCGAGCAAGTCATCGACGATGAGTACTCGATCGCTCGAAGTGAGCGCATCGACGTGCATGTGCAGCGTGTCGCTGCCGTATTCGAGTTCGTAGGAGAACGCCTGGGTTTCAAACGGCAGCTTGCCCGGTTTACGAACTGGCACAAACGCGGCGTTCAATTGCAGCGCCAGCGGTGCCGCGAAGATGAATCCGCGGGCCTCGGCCGCAACGACGGCGGTCACACCCTGATCCAAAAAGTGCGTGGCAAAGCGGTCGATGACTTCGCGAAACGCGACAGGCTCGGACAGCAATGTGGTGATGTCGCGAAACAGGATTCCCGGCTTGGGGAAGTCCGGGATGCTGCGGATGTATCGTTTGAGGTCGCTGTCAGTCATTGATCTTCGGCTTTCAGTGAAGAGTCGGTTTCGGGCTTGGACGCTTCGTCGGTCGTGATTTTGGTGGCCGCTGACGTTTCGGACACCGCTTGCAGATGGGCTCGAGCCTGAGTGACTTGTTTGGCGGCATCAGGATCGTCGGCGTAGAGTTCGACGATCGCCCGCCAGAGGGCGATGGCCTCGTCGGTCTGGCCTTGCTCGTGGAGTTTGTCAGCACGGCTGAGCGCCGCGGGCAACCAATTCGAGGAAGCTCGCTCGGCTCGCTCATCGAGCAAGGCATTCAGCATTTCGTTGGCTGTCGTGAAGATATCGTGAAACTCAGGCTGATTTCTCGTCAATGCGACCAGTGCTCGGAGTTTCCGGATGGCCTGCGCGTAATCTCCCACCGTCGAATACTGATGCGCCAGTTTCAAAAGTCGCTTGGGTTCAGACGCCTTCGCCACCTCATTCTTGTTGCGGCTGCGCTTCAGGTTGTTGCGCATTTCCAAGACATTGAAGCGATCTTTCAACGCCTCGACTTCTTTCTCGCGAGTGCGATCTTGTTGCAAAGCCTTGTCGAGATACTCGCGCGCTTCGCCGATCTCGGCGAGAGTGGCCCCATCTTTATTGGCAATCGCCGTGACCTTCGAGAGATATTCCTCCGCGGTGAGATCGCGTGTCCGAAACCACCACACGCCACCGGCGACCAACAGAAGAAGTGCCGCGACTTGCACCCAAGTTTTGTCGAACGCTCGACCGATGGCCCCGCCGTCTTGTTGTTCGGAGAGAGCTTTGCGCATCAGGTTGCGCATGATCGTGCCGGGGCCTTGGCTGGGTGCCGCCAAGTGTCGCGTCGCGTCGGCATCAGGTGTCGCACGCGGCGACGCCGACGAGGTCATCGTGGCTCCCAGCGCAGGTGAATAAGACGATGCGGCGGGGACGGCCGGCGTCGGAATGGTCGCACCCAACGGAACACTCTGACCCAGCGCATCCGGGATCAAGACCGTCGGCGCAAGCGGAAGGTCTTCATCGACTCGAGCGTGACCGCCGGCCTCGGTGGAATCCGCGATATCCGCTGTGGAGGGTGCGGCCGATCCGGCAGCGTCCGCTTCCTTCTGTGCGTTTTGCCAAGCGTACCGCTTCTGAACTTCGGCCAGACGCAGCGACAAGACGTAGGAATCGGGGAAGCGGTTGTCCGGTTCTTTCTCCAACAGTTTGCAGACGATCTCTTCTAACTGCCGAGGCATGTCGGTGGCATACAGGCCAGGGCGATCGAACACTCCGAACTGGTGCTTGTGGATCACGTCCAGTGAGGACTTGCCGCTGAACGGCGGTCGGCCAGTCAGCATCACATACATAACCGCGCCGAGCGAATACAGGTCGCTCTTCTTGGTCGCGCGCTGTCCTTTGGCCTGTTCGGGAGACATGTATTCGGCCGTGCCGACGATGCCCCCCGTGACGGTCAGCTTTTGCGACGCGAAGACTTGAGCAACTCCGAAGTCAGTCAGCTTGACCGTGCCGTCGCTGGAGAGCATCAGATTCGACGGCTTGAGGTCGCGGTGAATGATGCCGGTGTTATGCGCCGCCTTGAGTGCTCGGCAGATTTGCAAACAGAGGTCGATGACTTCCGGCCAAGGCATTCGTTTGTCACGTTTCAACCGCGCAGTGAGCGTCTCACCATCGACGTACTCCATCGAGTAGTAGTAGATGTCACCGTCGTTGCCGCTCTCGAAGAACTCGACGATGTGCGGGCTCTTGAGTTGCTCCATCGACGCGATCTCGCGATTGAAGCGTTCGACGAAGCCCTCCTCGCGAGCCAACGAGGCCGGCAGGACCTTCACGGCCGCTTGCTTGCCGGTCTCTTTGTGAGTCCCCAGATACACCGTCCCCATGCCGCCGGCACCGAGCTTCTTGCCGATTTCCCAAGGGCCGACTTGCGTGATTTCCATGAGGTCAGGTTGAACTGTAGGGTGGGTCGAGTCATCGAGACCCACCGCGCGAAAGGGACTGGTGGGTCTCGATGACTCGACCCACCCTACGATGCCAGAAATGCGAACCCCTTGAGTCTTTCGCGTCGGAGCGTATTCTCACCGCCCCTCCGAAGCAACGAGCGGTTTGCGGCGGAATTCGTTTGCCACGGAAGACCACCATGCTGATTGCCGGCCGACTTGTTAGTCCCGAAAAAATTGTCTCCAGTCAGATGCGAATCGAAGGTGATCGCATCGTCGAAGTCGGCCCGCATCTGGGTGTCGCCGACAAGATCTTCCCCGACGACTGCTTGATCTTCGCGGGGTTCGGGGACATCCACATTCACGCTCGCGATGATGTCAGTGAGCGCGAATGCCACAAAGAGGATTTCACGACCGCCGCGCGAGCGGCCGTCCACGGCGGAGTCGTGCATGTCGCCGACATGCCCAACAATCATGTGCCGCCGATCGACGACGCCTCGTATGCCGCCAAGCAAGAGGTCGTGCGGCGACGCAACGTGCCGATTCACATCACGCTGTATGCCGGCATCGGACCAGGCACGCAGCCGCTGTCTTCGTCGGTCCCGTACAAGGTCTATATGGGGCCGAGCGTCGGCGAGTTGTACTTCCGTAAACTCAGCGATCTCGACGAAACGCTGGCGGCGTATCGCGGTCAAGCCGTCAGCTTTCACTGCGAAGACCCGGAGCTGATGGATCAGCACCAATCCGCGCCGACTCACGAGCAGCGTCGGCCGCCAGAGTGCGAAGTCTCGGCCACGTCGTTTGCGCTGAAGATGATCGAGAAGTACGATCTGACCGGAAAGCTGTGCCACTACTCGGTGGAGGCCGGCATCCCGTTGATTCGCGCCGCAAAAGCTCGTGGCCTGCGAGTCACCGCTGAAGTCACTCCGCATCATCTGTACTTTGACGAGTCCGACATCACCGATGCCAACCGCGGCCTGATGCAGATGAACCCGCCGTTGCGAGCAGTCCACGATCGCCTCGCGATGTTGGCCGCGCTGCGCGATGGGACGCTGGACTACCTCGCAACCGATCACGCGCCGCACACGCTCGAAGAGAAGGCTCGCGGAGTTTCCGGCCAACCGCACCTCGACACCTACGGCGCGTTCGTGACGTGGCTGATCCTCAAGCAAGGTTTCACACCAGAACAAGTCGCGACGTTCTGCTCGACGAAGCCCGGCGAATTCGTGAACCCGTACTGTGCCCCGCTCCGTTTCGGCCGCATCGAGCCAGGCTACACCGCATCGCTGACAGTGCTGAACCTCGCGCGTCCGGAGACGATCCGCCGCGAAGAGCTGTTCACGAAATGCGGCTGGTCGCCATTCGAGGGAGTGACCTTCCCCGGCTCGGTCGAGGCGATTTTGTTGCGCGGCGAGTGGCAGGATTCGGTGGCATAGGCTGGCGGCCAAGTGACTTTGTTTTCAGAAGACGCCCGAACCGCCGCTCGGATTGACCGCCTTGTTCGGCGTCGAATGATACTGAGCCGATATGTCCTACCGTTCGATGAGTGAACGCTGGTCATCAGGCATCGACCTGTGTCACCTCTCCGCGCAGGTCCACGATAAAGCACGACACCCGAATGTGCTCCCACGCTTTGTCGTTGGTCGAGCCGTACTGTGTTTTGCAGAATTTATGCACTCGCCAGGCCAAGGCTGACAATTCGCCCGCATGCAGTTCGCGCATCCGCACCACGCTGGCCTCGGGGTACTCCTTCTTGATCTTCTCGACCGGGTGCAACTCCTTGTAAGCCCCGCAGTCCAAGTGGTCGAGCAGGAACACGTCCTTGATCGGACGATGGAGTTTGTTGATCGCCGCCGACAGGTGAGTGGTGAACACCTCCCACCAGGCTCCGGAGGGATGCGGTGGCTTATCCGGCAGCCGGTGAACGCCCATCGCTCCACCGGCCAAGGCCACCTGGTCGTATCGGTTTTGCAGGTTCAGTTCGTCCATGAATCGAACCGTGTCGTCCAGCAGTCTCTGATCCATGCAGGAGAGCAGGAGGACATTCTTACGCGGCGGGTCGTCGAACACGGACGCCAGCCGATTCGGCGGTGGTGGCGGTAGTTTCCTCTTTTGCTTTTTATCTCTCGCCATCAATTTCTCCCGCTTGTGGAAAGTGCCCAACGTCAAAGGTAAGCCGCACGGACAAGGCGGCGAACTGTGACAGACTTCCAATCCAGGTGAAGACGACAGGGGCCAAAAACCCCGCCTTGTCCGTGTCGGCTTGACCGACTTGTTGGGCGATGTTTTATGTTTGTTCGAGTGTTTGACGACCACGATGTTCCGATTTGGGCCTTCGGACGATTGCATGATTATGACGGCACGCAAGGCAGAACCAACCGATCGTTTCGCAATGATGGAACCTTGCCGCGAATTGTTGAGGCATTGCGAATAGCAATTGCACAGGCGGAAGGTGAATTATCTTTGGGTGCGAATGATGTTGATCGAGTACCTGATGTTTGCTGAGTAACCTTCGCCGACATCAATCGTGATGTTCCAGTTACCCGGTCCAGGAGGTGCCAGACGAACTGGGAAGTATTTGAAATGGCCGCCGTAGTGGTTGCAGTCTCGGTTGTTTTGGAATGCGGCGAATTCCGCATCGGTTGTTAGCATGATGTTGCACTCGGTGTCGCAATCAATTTCAACGATGTCGTTGGCTTCGAGGTGTTCTCGGCTGTGAATGAATTCCATTCGGTGTTCCTTTATCGGAGAGGCTTGACCAAGTGATTCGGCTTCTCCTCACCGCATGTCTGACAAATCCAGGGTTTTCGGTAGTTGAGGAAGTCGATGAAGAACCACGGAATGGCGAAAAGACCTGCGGTCAGTAATGACAGAAGGCAGCCCCATGCAAATTCAAGTTGCTCTTTTGCGTGAAGCGTGTCCTTGCGACATGTGTTGCAGTACGACTGAGTTTGGATCATTGGCATTTCACGCGATAGAACGGTGACAACGTGTTGAGCGTGCGGTGGACTTGTGGTTCATTGCGGTTCATTGCGGTTGATCGCCCAACAGTCTTGTTGAGCAGCGTGCTGCTTAACTCGGTTTCGTGCTGCCTGCTGTTCAGTCTTGTGGATGAGCAGAATGCCAAGGGGAATGCAGTTCGTCAATCAAAATCCGTTGAGAAAAACTCAGGCTCCGATACCGTGTTAAGCAGCGTGCTGCTTAACTCTGATAGCCCTGCACGCTGCTTAACTCCGTTATCCCTGCAGCTTGGAGGCGACCAAAATGGCAGGCATGGGAAAACTGGAAGGCTCGGAGGCGAAGGGTGACATCGCTTGTCTCAAGCGGTGTGCGAAGCATTGGAAACAGGCCGTTGACGTTCCACGGAGTTTCCGATCCATCGGCCAGATTTCACTCTGACTCAAGAGCTCCAATGCCCACGGCACACAGGTTTTCAAACCTGTGCCACCCTGATCTTGATGGCGGTCTGATCCGTCACTTGGAATCCAAGCTGAACGCGCCGTCCCAATCGCCGGGAAGCTTGTTGTT
>CAZILR010000214.1:0-8150 GCA_964539995.1 uncultured Planctomyces sp. | reverse complement strand
GTCCGCTATCGCAATGTTTGGTTTGTCGAGCGAGTGACCAATTGAGTGAGTCCCGTTTTCAGCCGCAGTTGCTTGTCACCGAGTTGTGCGAGCGGAATCGCGTTTCATGGGTAAGCAACCTAACCAATCGTCGGTTGAACTTCGCGGATTGATGAAGCCGTGGTATGTTGACGTTGCTGTTGCCAATCCTGGAGAGACGACATGGCCCTGTTGACGGTCGAATTGCCAAAGCCTGTTCTGGACTCCTTGAAGCGAAAGGCTCGTGCGGGAGGACGCGGAGTTGTGGACCAGCTTGTCGAAACACTGGCGACCGCTCTGGATCAGAAGTCGCAAACACCGAGCGAGTTGGAGGCCAGTCTGGACGGAATGCAGTTTCTGACGAATCAAGAATTGGTCAAGGCGACCAGACCCGCCGCCGCTCGAAAGCTTACGCGTGAGCTTTCAACTCTTCGCGACATCGGCAGAGATCGCCGGCTGACCAAGGCAGAGCGTCACCGGCAACAGGTGTTGTTGGACTCTTTGGACAGTTTCATTCTCGTCCGCGCGCAAGCCTTGGTATTGCTCAAGCGGCGTGGCCGTGACGTCAGCGATTTGTTGCGAGTATGAGCGGTCTCTATGTTTCCAAAGCGTTGCGGCGGAAGGTGGCAGTTCAAGCACGCCACCGGTGTGGGTATTGCTTGTCTGCGGAAGCACTGACTGGCATTCCCTGTGATGTCGATCACATCCATCCCGTCTCGGTTGGTGGACAATCCCTGGAAGACAATTTGTGGCTGGTTTGCGGTCCTTGCAATCAACGGAAATCGGATCGCACTTCGGCGAACGATCCTCTGACTGGCAAATCTGTGCGACTCTTCAATCCACGACAAGACGATTGGACGGACCATTTTGTCTGGGCCGCCGATGGCTTGCTGATGGTGGGAACGACGGCCATTGGGCGAGCCACGGTCGCGGCATTGCAACTCAATCGCGAGATGCTGATGAATGCCCGCCGCCGATGGATTCAAGGTGGTTGGCATCCGCCGAAAAACTGAGGCGAGTTCGATTGACCTTTTCATGCCCCTGTCCGAACGCCCCGAACCCGGCCCGATCAACCTGCAAGACCATCAAGCCGAAGTCCGCTATCGCAATGTTTGGTTTGTCGAGAAGAAGTGAGAAGCGGAGGACTCCGATGAGCTGGAGCGAAGATATTCGTGGTCGATTTCCTGACTGGGGCACCGATGCAGCAATCGCACGGTGGCCCGAGGTACGAGTGCTACTTCACATCGGGCAGCAAGTCCGTGGTTCGGTCATTGCTCGTGCTCCTTTCGGTATCTGGCTGGACATCGGCGTAAGCCAAGCCGCACTGCTGCTCGTAACGGAAATGTGTGGGCTCTGGAGTTCCGGATCATTTGAAGATTATCCGCCCATCGGCGAAATCGTCGATGCTCGGATCGTCTCGTTAGGAGAGCGGGGAGAGATTGCACTTTCGCAACACACGCAGGAAGGAAATTGAGCCGTTGATCTCTCGCCCGTTGGACCTTCCGAGAATTGTTCCGTACTCGCTTCTCATCTTGATCATTGATCACTTTTGGGACCGGATTGTCTTTGTCGCGGAGCGACACGCGATGGTAGCCGTGGGTTTCAACCCACGGTTCACAATTGCGGGACGCATGTTGTCGCGGAGCGACAATTGAAGGCTGATTGCGAAACTCAATTTCAATTGTCGCTCCGCGACAGATTTGTTCGATCGCTATCCAATCCGTGGGTTGAAACCCACGGCTACCGTCAGATGCCGCTCCGCGGCAAAACCACTGATGTCGAGTTCCGTCGTTTGAGGAGCGTCTCAATGCAACGTCGTCTGAATCGTCGCGACTTCATGCAACACGGCCTCGCAGCCGCGACTGCCGCCGCTCCGCTCTTCATCCCACGCAGCACGCTGGCTCAGGGCTCTCGGCCGGGAGCCAATGATCGTGTCGGTGTCGCGTTGATCGGCTGTGGGCGGCGGGGGCAGAGCTACATTGATCCTGGGCTGCCTCCGCGGACTCGGATTGTGGCGGCGTGCGATGTGCATCGGGGGCGAGCGGAACTGGCGGCTCGCAAAGTCAACATCACCGACAAAGACGTGGTGCAGGACTATCGGCGAGTGCTCGATCGCAAGGACGTCGAGGCCGTGATGATCGCGACGCCGGAGCATTGGCACGCGCTGATCGCGATTGCGGCGTGTCAGGCAGGCAAGCATGTGTATGTCGAGAAGCCGATGACGCTGTGCGTGGTCGAGGGCCGGCGCATGGTCGAGGCAGCTCGCAAGTATCGCCGCATCGTGCAAGTCGGCAGTCAGCAGCGTTCGACCGTGCCCAATCGAGACGGCTGCGCGCTCGTGCGCGGCGGGGCGATCGGGTACGTCCAGCAGGTCATCGGGCCGAACCTCAACAGTCCGTGGATTGTTGATCTGCCGGCGGAGCCGATCCCCGCGGAACTCGATTGGGACATGTGGTGCGGGCCGTCGCCGCTGCGGCCGTATCACTCGAACCTGTTCGAGTGCGAAGGGAAGCCCGGCTGGATGGAGAGCCGCGACTTCAGCACCGGCAATATGGGGAACTGGGGCGGCCATGCGTTCGATCAAGTGCAATGGGCGCTCGGCATGGACGCGACCGGCCCGGTCAAAGTGCTGGTCGATGGCCTGCCGCTCGACCCGCCTCGCTACACCGCCCCCGAATCGCGCGAGCGTGGCTGGCAACTCTGCCGCCGCCCGTCGCTCGCGTTCGAGTACGCTAACGGCACTCGCCTGGAACTGAGCACCGGCTCGATCAGCGGAGCGATCTTCATCGGCGAAAAAGGGAAAGTCGAAATCCGCCGAGGCAGCGTGCATTCCAATCCGAAGGAGTTGATCGAGAACGTGCAACTCCCCGACGGCCCGTCGTACACCGTCGCCCACATCAACAACTGGTTCGACAGCATCGAGTCCGGCGCTCTCCCCGTCGCCGACGTCGAGTGCGGCCACCGCACCGCAACGATCTTCCACCTCGGCAACATCGGCCGCCAACTCGGCCGCAATCTGCGATGGGATCCCGTGGCTGAGAAATTTGTCGGCGACGACGACGCCAACCAACTTCTCGACCGACCGCGCCGCAATGGGTTCGAACTGCCGGAGAAGGTGTGATCGTCAATACTGTGGCAGTGAACCAGCCTACGTCTGAACGATCAGAGCATGTCGAAGAGCATGACTTCGGCAGGTTGATCCGCTTGAACCGTCAGAAGGTGTTCCTCGCTGACTGCTGCTCCGTCGCTGGTGTCGAGCAGCGTGCCGTTGAGCGACACTCGGCCGCGCAGCACTTGCAGCCAGGCGTGTCGGCCGGCCGACAACTCGTGAGTCACGCTCTGGCCTGCTGGCAGCGTTGACAGAAACACGCGCGCGTCTTGTTGGATTTGCAGTGAGCCGTCGGCTCCGTCGGGAGAGGCGACGATGCGGAAGCGGCCGAGCCGTTCTTCCTCGGCGAAGGCTTTTTGTTCGTAGCTGGGCTTCACGCCGTGTTCGTTCGGGAAGAGCCAAATTTGGTAGAGATGGACCGGCTCGGTGGGCGAGGGATTGAACTCACTGTGCCGAATTCCCGAACCAGCCGACATGCGCTGAAACTCACCCGGCCGCAGGATCGAGCCGTTGCCCAAGCTGTCCTTGTGCTGTAACGCCCCATCGAGAACGTAGGTGACGATCTCCATGTCGCGATGCCCGTGCATTCCGAAGCCTTGGCCGGGAGCAACGCGGTCTTCGTTGATGACTCGCAACGAGCGGAAGTGGTGATGCTTGGCGTCAGAATAATCGGCGAATGAGAACGTGTGGAACGTGTCGAGCCAGCCATGATTGGCATGGCCTCGGTCGGCGGCACGGCGAACTCGGATCATGATCGAGTCTCCTCTTCAGTAATCATCAGCCGGTACGCGCTAGCGGCCGGTTTTCTATCGAGCACAAACCGGACGCTCGCGCGTACCGGCTCACGAAAAGCCGTTTTCGCTGACCTGTTAGCGATATCCGCCAGCGATCCGAAGTGTTTCGCCTGTGATCCAGGCCGAATCGTCTGATGCGAGAAAGACGGCGGCGGTCGCGATGTCTTGTGGCTGACCGATTCGTCCGAGCGGTGTTTGCGATTCGATCTGCTTGCGGAAATCGCTCTCTGCGATCCCGGCGGAATGGACTCCTTCCGTCTCAACCATACCGGGATTGATCGCGTTGACGCGGATGCGTCGCGGACCCAGTTCTGCGGCCAGCGATCGGGTCACCGCATCGACGGCTCCCTTTGTGGCACTGTAGACGGCGGCATTCGGTACAGCCGCGGTGGACACCATCGAACTGATATTGATGATGCTGCCACCGCTTGCTCGAAAATGCTTGGCCGCCTCTTGCGACGCGAACAGCAGGCCCAGCACATTCAGGTCGAACTGTTTGTGAAAGTGCTCAGCCGTCACGTTTTCCAACGGCGAGAATTCATAGATACCGGCATTGTTGACAAGAATGTCGAGCGGGCCGAACGCTTCCCTGGCCTCGGCGAATAAGCGTCGAATGTCTGCTTCCTTTGCGACATTGGCTTGCACGGCGAGCGCCTTACCGCCGTTTTTGGTGATCTCGGCCACAACTCGATCGGCCCCTTCTCGGCTGGACGAGTAATTGACGATCACGGCCGCTCCTTCATCCGCCAAGTGCTTGGCGATGGCGGCTCCGATCCCCTTCGATGCCCCGGTTACCAACGCCACTTTGCCTGCAAGTTTCTTCGACATGATTCACTCCCGTTTGCTGCTGGAAATCACTTGATCGCCGGTCAAGAGAAACTCGATTCGATCCGCATCGAACCATTGTCCTCTCGTTCCGCTGGCAACAGGGGATACCGAGCTTACATCCGGGTCTTACACGGATTTTGAAAGTTGCCCAGAGGAAATGAGTCCTGCTGAGCAGATTGAAATCATGTCTCGGCTTGCTAAGGCTGTGGAACCTGTCGTGGGCGAACGACGGTCTCGGGGTCGCTCGACGGACTGGTGAACTCTTGCGGTTTTGGCTGGTCCGCCTCAGGGATCGGTGGGAGTGGCGTTTTTGTTGGCCTTGGCCGTTCGGTGGATTTCGCGGGAGCATCGGTGGAAGGTGGCGGAGGCAAAGCACCGGCCGAAGGTCGTGAGTCCGCTTGCTCAAACAGTTCCCAACCGTTGCTCGTCGGTTTGAACTTGTAGGTTGATGACTTGAGGCTGTACCTCGCGAAGTTACTGCCGTCACCGCGATTGAACTCGATGATCCAATCGCGATCGTGCGTGAAACGCTGCGACTGGCCGGGCTTCATGACGAACGGTTGACCGTTCAAAGCGTACTCAACGGTCTCCGGATTTGTGGCCGGATTCGTCAACACGATGGTGCCGCCATCGAACATCGGAGCTTGCGGCCCGGAGGGGACGATCGTGCTCTCGGTGTAGACTTGGCCGGGGCTGTCGTAGTACGGCGTCGAGTAGGTTTGGCCGTAGTAGTAGCCGGGGCTGTAGTAGCCCGAACCGTAGCCGCCGTAATAGCCGCCTCCCAACCCCCTGCCGTAGCCGCCATATCCATAACCACGGCCATATCCATAACCACCACGGCCGATGTTCAGTTGAAATCCATTGCCACCAACGCCGACGCCCCAGCCTCCTCCACCGCGCCAGCCGCCGCCACCACGTCTGTGATCCGCTTGAACGGTCGATGCCGCAAGGCTCGATACGATCGCTGCTGCAATAACCAAACTCTTAAACATGATCATCTCCTTCTCAAATGGGACACGGGGAAGGCCGGCCCAACATCTCCACGGAAAATCCTATGAGAGCTGGCAATCAGTGACCACCGCCGTTTCTCGACACGAAAACGGTTTCAGAAAACCGTTGACTTCTGTTGGCAGTATTCATGCCGGAATTAGCTCGGCGCACCCGGCTCTCTGACTGGAACTGCGGCAAGCCGAGCCGCGTTTGCGGCTTTCTGCATCAGAAGCCGTCCGACACGTCGTCGCTGGCGATTCGCGCGAATGAGTCAACCAAGCCGAAGGTCTCTCATGGTCATTACGGCGTTTTGATCGTCAGCCAAATCGGGGGGCTGGCATACGGCCGCTTCTGCGTGAAGCTGATTGAGACGTTGGCGTTCACGCTGAGCGGCAAGCGATCCACCGGTTTAGCGTCGGGAGCGATCTCGATCACAACGCGCCCCTTGGTTTCATTGGCGTCGAGCGAAGTTTTGGCTCCCGCATCGACGAGTTTCACTCCCGGCGGCAGCGGCGTACCGAAGACCTGGCCGAGATGCTGCAGCAGCAGGTCGAAGGTGACGCGGTCTTTGAAGTTCTCGCGTCGAGCGATCTCGACGTCGAGCGTCGCCTTCTCGCCGGGTTTGAGCGTCAGTTCGGTCGGTGTGACGCGCACGGTGGCGATGTCAAAAATCGAACAGACCGAAACCATTTGCGTCTCGACCGGCCAGATCATGCGGCCGCCGCCAGGCATTTCCATTTCCGTGAGCGGTTCGACGAGCTTTTCGATGATGCGCGGTGGCTGGCCTTCAGGACCGGGGACCGTCGCTTTGGCGATGACCTTGACGAGCGACGCGACTGGCTTCGCATCGGCGGCAGCTTGCAGGATCAGCACTCCGTCGGTCGCGTGAGCCGGGATCGTCAGGGGCGCGAACGTGACGCCAGCCGGCAGACCCTCGACACGAATCTCGACCGGCGCGTTGAAGTTGCCGACCTTCGTGAGCTTCACATACCACGGCATGTTCGTGCCGGGACCGAGACCCGCGCGGTCTTCGTCACACTGCGCGGTGAAGTCGGCAACCTCCGGCTTCACGGACAGCATGTAGCCGAATGTCGAACCGCCGCGATTGAGCAGATCGCGAATTTGCAGCGTGTAGACGCCGTCGGCCGGAGGCGTGAAGACCAGCATCGAATCCTTCGTGCTCGGATGAATGTCATCGTTAGCAACGATCACTCCGCCTGTCGCGTTCAGAATACGGATCGTCGAATCGAGGCTCGAACCGTTGCGGCGCGAACGCACTTCGCAGCGCACCGTTTGTCCCGCTTTCAACGTCAGCGCGTAATTGTCGATGTCGTTCGGAGCGTCCATGCGACCGTTGATGGCTTGCGGAACAGAGACCGCTTGAGCTTGATCCGGCTTGTCGTTCGGTTCGGTGTCAGTGACCAGCGGCAAGTCCGTGACTTCCAGCGTCACCGGATTGAACGCGGGCGAGCCAGCCAACAACTGTGCCGAGTACCTGCCGATGGGCAGTGGCGTCGGCAACGAATTCGGAGCCAACTCGGCGGTCGGTGTCGCGAGGTTGTAGCCGGCGACTTGAAACGCCATCGGACCGCCCGTCGAGACGGCCATCGGGAACGCAGCGGTGACGAACGGTCGGTCGGTCGTTTGCAGGACGTAGGTGAACGACGCCGTGCCATTGAAATCGACATCGCGCACCGTCACGAAGTAGTCGCCAGCCTGCTCAAACTTGTAGTTCACCAGTGAGTCGGCAAACGCGAAGTCGTCGTTCGATGACAACTCGCGGCCGGTCGCGTCGCTGATGACTAAAATCGGGTCGAGCTGATCGAACTGATTGTGTCGCTTGTAAAAGAACCGGAAGCAGTGCATCGCGAACGTGACCGACTGCCCGGCCGATGCGGTGAGCTTGTAGACATCGACCTGCTCCTTCGCCGTCAACTGGCCTGAGATTGTTTGCCCAATCGCGATCGACTGGGCTTTCTCGCGATCCGCGTGTGGGTCTTTTTGTTCGAGAACGACCGGTCCATCGACGACCAGCAACTGCCCACACGTCGAAGCCCCATTGGCCGCCGCGACGCGAAACTCGCGCGGGCCGAGTGTCGCGTTCGTGTCTGCGGTCACCTTCAGTTTGAGCTGATCGACCGAGTCCTTCTCACCGTGCGGCACGATCTCGGCCCGCAAACCTTCGCCTTGAAACAGCACGGCGAACGTCCCGGCGAAACCCTTTTTCTGATTCGGATAGGTGAAGACCGTGACCTCCGTCGTGGTTCCACGTTGCACAGCCATCGGCAGCGCGTGCGTGAATTCCGGATTCGGCGTTTGAGCCAGCAACGTCACCGGCGCGAGGCACATTACCAGCACAATCGAAATACGAAGCGGGGTCATCTCTCGCCCTTTCGGCAGTTCATCACTCT
>CAZILR010000213.1:0-8184 GCA_964539995.1 uncultured Planctomyces sp. | reverse complement strand
GTCTTGCTGTTTGAGTGGAAGCGAGCGCTGACCCTGCCACGCATGGCGTGGTGGGCAGTGTTGGCGCTGTTTCCGGTGTTCATCGTCGGACTGATCCGTTTCACGGCAATTCAGAATCCGCCGCGCGAATTTTGGGCCGGTTTACTTTACGCTTTGATCCCAATGCTGGTGTCGATGTTGGGAACATTGCTGTGGGCAACGCCCGCGATCTCGGCCGAGTTGGAACGACGGAGCTGGGTCTACCTGACCGTGCGACCGAACGGCGGCACGGCGGTGTTGCTCGGAAAATATCTGGCGGCCGTGACCTGGGTGATTCCGCCGGCGCTGATCGGACTGACAATCGCGGTCCCGCTGGCCGATTCCGGCGATGGCTGGCGACTGTGGTGGACGATGCTCCGACTGGTGTGTCTATCGTGCCCCGCCTACGGAGCCATCTACCTGCTGCTGGGCACGCTGCTGCCTCGCCGGGCGTTGGTGCTGGCGGTGGCCTACACGCTGGTCTTCGAGTTGATCGTCCGCTTCGTCCCGGCGGTGATCAACAAGCTGACGGTGCAATTTCGGCTGCAAGCACTGCTGTTTGATTGGTGCGACCTCTCCAACTTTGGCCCAGGCGGACGTCCGTCGGGAGTGCAAGCTCTGATCGGCGACGACCCCGCGTGGCAACACGTCGCGATTCTTTTGTTGCTGCCGCCAGTGCTTTTACTGATCGCCGTCGCGATCCTGCGCTGGAGCGAATTCTCAGCGTCTGCCGAATCGGACGTCTGAGGCGGCAGTTATTGTAGGGTGTGGTCGAGTCATCGAGACCCACCAGAGTTTTGATGTTTGACCAGCAGCTTGATGGGTCTCGATGACTCGACCCATCCTATGGGTGGCGAGTTCAAAGCCGGGCCAGCGCGATTTGCTCCCCTCAAACGCTCTGTCTATCATCCGCATCGTCTCATCAACCCAAGCCGCCGCGGGCGATCCTTCGGCGGCTTTCGCGTTCTGTTGGAGCACCTGTCATGCAACGTCCTCAACATGCCCCGCCCGCCACTCCGCCGACCATCAAGCTGACCGAAGGCTGGCATTGCCTGCATCTGTACCTGGGAGTCAACCAGAAGGAATGGCAGCAACTTCCCGATTACCAGCGAGCGGAAGGACGCGAGCAGTTGATCCAATTGCTCGATCCGAATCGTGAGGGTGCTCCGAAGCGGATTCAGACGTCGGTCGTGTCGCGGCACGAAGCGGACCTCGGCCTGATGATCATGGACCCGGACCCGCTGGTCATCAACGGCATTCGACAAGGCATCCGAGCCAGTCGCCTGGGTTCGGTGCTGGTGCCGAGCTACTCGTTCGTGTCGATCACGGAAATCTCCGAGTACGTCCCCTCGATCGAGCAGTACTCCGATCGTCTGAAGCGTGAAGGGACCGATCCGTCCGACCCGGCGTTTCAGGCCAAGATGTCTGCCTACGAGCAGCGGTTGCCGATGATGAATCAGCAGCGGCTGTACCCGGACTTCCCGCCGTTCCCGGTCGCCTGTTTTTATCCGATGAACAAGATCCGGCATCCGAACGCCAACTGGTATCAGCTTCCGTTCAGCGAGCGAGCCGACTTGATGGCCGAGCACGCGACGTCGGGCATCAAGTTCGCCGGTCGCGTCTCGCAGCTCATCACGGCTTCGACTGGCTTCGACGATTGGGAATGGGGCGTGACGCTGTGGGGCCGTGCTCCCGAACACATCAAGGAGATCGTCTACACGATGCGCTTCGATCGCGCCTCGGCGCGGTATGCGGAATTCGGGCCGTTCTACATCAGCTACGTTTTGTCGCCAGCCGACGCGCTGAAAGAACTACGGCTGTGAATACGGCACCGCAATCTGTAGCCCAGGCCCTTGTGGCCTGGAGGATTCGGGCGGAACGAGCATCATCCGACCCACAAGGGGTCGGGCTACCATCGCTTTGACCGGCACGATCAGAACGCCGAAGTTGGCCGCAGGTTGCGAATTCTTCGTCGGCGCTGCTCGACTTCACGCGGCGTGCCGATATACTCCCGCACCGCTCGCGACGCATCCGCGAGCCAAAAGACAGAATGATGCGACTGACGCGGGGTGGAGCAGCCCGGTAGCTCGCGAGGCTCATAACCTCGAGGTCGTAGGTTCAAATCCTGCCCCCGCCACTCAACGAAAAGCCGATCCGAATGGGTCGGCTTTTTCGTTTGTAGGATGGCCGCCCTCGGCCGTCCCGTTCTGAAATTTGAGATCTCAAATCGGGCGGACGGCCGAGGGCGGCCATCCTACTTCAGCACACCATGCTGACCCAGGTGTCCCAGGAGCGATGGTACGTCCGTGAAGACTTCGGCGTGCAAGCCGTGTTGACGGCCGGCGGCGACATATTTCGGGATGTCGTCGGTGTAAAAACATTCGCCTGGTTCGCAGCCGATTTCGCGCAGGGCGGCTTCGTAGATCGCGGGCTCCGGCTTGATGGCTCCCGCGCCGCAGGAGGTCACGCAGGCGTCGAAGCGTTGCAGGACTTCGTAGTGGTCGCGGACCCACTCGAAGTGCGTGATGCAGGTGTTCGACAGCAGCACGAGCCGCAGACCGCGAGCCTTCAGTTGGTCGAGCACCGGGACGATCGGCTCGTTCAGCCAGAAGATGTCGGAGGCCGCTCGCACCAAGTCGTCGAACGCGACTTCGCGATCCGTCGTCGATTGAAACCACTCGTGAAATTGCTTGGGGCTGAGCCGCCCGCGTTCGTAGTTCCATTGCACTCCGGAGTCGATCAGCAGCAGCCGCATGTCGTCGGTCGAGCGGTCGCACAGGCGGCCGAGTTGCTCGCACATGCGGTCGTGCGAGAAGAAGACCAGGACGTTGCCCATGTCGAACAAACAGGTGCGAATCATCGGAAACTCGCTGATTGACGCTTCTTGACGCGACGGGATACAACTCCACCGCACGGAGGGCGCGGCATGATCGCAGATTCGCCGCGCGACGAACATCTCTTACCAGACGCGGTCACGCCTCCTCACTTCCAGCGGCTCGCGTGCTGTCCTCGATCACGGAGGCGGAAACCTCATGCCCACCGATTTTGACGATCACGGATCAAGCGTCGCCGAGCAAACCGCTCGCGATCACGACTGGCCCTGTCTGCGGCAGTTCTGCGTGTTCCTGGAGAACCGCATCGGCCGTCTGCGCGACTTGCTGCGGCACTTCGAGAAGCATGACCTGCGGATCATCGCGCTGAGCATCAACGATTCGCACGAATGCGCGACCGCGCGGGTGATGCTCAGTTCGTATGACCGTGGCCGCGAGATTCTCAGCCTGTCGGGGTTCGCGTACTTCGAGAGCGACATCATCGGCGTCGCTTTGCCGAAAGGGAATCAGCCGTTCGTGACGCTGTGCGCCTCGCTGCTGCAAGCCGAGGTCAACATTCAATACACCTATCCGTTGATGTGCCGTCCCGACGGCCGCTGTGCGGTCGCGATCTCGGTGGATGACATCGAGATGGCGATCAAAGTCCTGACCGAGCACGGGCATCGGCTGGTCAACGAAGATGACCTGCTGGCGGACGATTAGGCCGTAGCCCTGTCGCTCCGCGACAGGAAGGCCGTTCGTTCACGGTGCTCTCGCGTTAGTCCAGTCAGTGGAAGCCAACTTTTTGATCGGCTTTCCTGTCGCGGAGCGACAGGGCTACGGGATTCGGCATTGGCACGTTCTCGAAAGCGCGGCACAATCGCGGCACAGAGTTCGCAGCATGATCGGCAGCGGTGCCAGCAGGACGCTCGCACCATGTCACGAGTTTTCTCTGCGAAAGGCGTCGATGATGAGTCGCGTCGCAGGTCGGTTGAGTTCGAGATTCTTCAAAGGCCTCGCGGTTCTGGCCGCGTGGTTGGTGATCGCGGCAACTGGCGGATGGTCTCAAGAACCCGCCGCGCCGACGAAGCCTCCCGACCTCAAGGCGACGCTGCCGTTGGATTTGTCGTCGGAGGCGACGTTTCATCTCAACAACGACACGACTCTGCGGCGGTGGTTCAAGGACGGCCGCTCGCGAGTGGATGCCGGTCAGATCAGCGAAGGGCTGACGCTGTGGCAGCGGATTCTGGATCGGGGCGACGACGGTTTCGTGAAGCTGCGATCCGACGGGCCGTGGCTGGAAGTTCGCGACGAGGTGCTGCGCGGACTCAGTGAATTGCCGCCGAATGGACAGGCAACCTACGAGCGATTGTTCGGCACTCCGGCGCGGCAGTTATTCGAGCAGTCGCAACAATCTGGTCGCTCGATCTTCGCGGCCGAGACGATGCGGCGGTACTTTCACACGGCGGCCGGGTTCGACGCGTCGCGCTGGTTGGCTTCACGCTGGCTCGACAAAGGAGAGACTCGGATCGCGGCGCGATTGTTCGAGCGATTGTTGTCCGAGCCGGCTCATCGCGAACGGCTGACTCCGAACCTGCTGGTGCAAGCGACGGTGGCTCAGCGATTGGCGGGAAACGAGAATCGCGCACGCGAACTGCTGGCGAAGTTGGGCGAGACGAAGATTCGGATCGCGGGCGAAGAGCGATCAGCAACGCAGTTGGCGGAGCGACTCATCGCTCGCCGCGTCGAAGCGGTGCCGAGAATCTCGCGCGAGTGGTTGACGGCGAGCGGCAACTTCGCGCGCAATGCGGCCCCGTCTGGCAGCGTGCCGTGGTTGAAGCCGTTGTGGACACCCGTGTCGCTGGCGGCGAATTCCTCGGATCGATCGGCGATTCAGGATTGGCTGGTGAATCAAGACGAGCGCAACACACAGCAGCTCGCGGTGGCGGCCGAGCCGATCATTGTGCGCGGACAATTGGTCGTGCGCGAATTGAATGGCGTCTCGGCGTTCGATTTGCGAACAGGCCGCCGCTTGTGGACGTTTCCGGCCTCGCTGCCGTTCAGTGAGTGGCTGCCGCGCGCGATGACTCAAGCGGGTGAGACTAACCGCTTCGGTGCCGTGCAAGAGGGCTTCGTGACGAACTCTGCCTGCGGCATGTTGTCGAGCGATGGCCGGCGCGTGTTCGCGATCGACATGATTCCTGAGGAGGGCAAGCCGGCACGCAACAAGGATGTTGACGAAGATTCGGGGAAGCGCGATCTCGATGTGCTGACGCAGTTGGTGGCGTTGCCGATCGAGACCGGCTCATCGAACACGGGCGAGACGCCCGTGGCACAGATTCGCCCGGTTTGGACGTTGGATGGTTTGGCGGCGGCGAGCAAGTTGGGGTATCGCGGATGCGGCGTGCAGTTCCTCGGAGCACCGGTCGTCGTGGACGAGCACTTGTTCGTGATGGGCGAGCTGTTTTCATTCGACGAATTCGCGGCCGAGAAAAACAACCAACTCTGCCTGATCGCGATCGACAGTTTGAACGGCGAGCCGCTGTGGAGTCAGGGACTGGCGTTGGTCGATGAGCCGTTCTTCCGATCACGGCAGCGCAGCCGCCGCAATCCGGTTGGTTCGCCAACGGTCTCGGACGGCATGTTGATCTGTCCGACTGACGTGGGGCTGTTTGTCGGCGTCGATTTGGTGACGGGGCGACAGCGCTGGGTGCATGGCTATCGCATCGGTGAGGCCGGAGTCCGTCGCGAATTCTTTCCGGAATCCATCGGCTGGGACGGCACACCAACGTGGCCGGTGATTCATCGTGACCGAGTCTTGCTGCTGTCGCGATTCTCGGAAGAGTTGCATTGCGTCGAAACGACCACCGGGAAGTTGCTGTGGCAAGTACCGCGTGGCAACGCGGTCTACATCGGAGCCGTGACGGATGATCGGATCGTGCTGGTCGGTGATCGGGAGGTGCGTGCGATTCCGATGCCGGCGGACGGAGTGGTCGGTGCAGGCGAGACGCCCGCACCACAAACGCAAAAGGTCGTTGTCACTTCCACGAGCGAACCGTTGTGGACACATCAGGTCGGGCCAGTGACGGGACGTGGTGTGCGAGTTGGCGATGATTTACTCGTGCCGCTGAAGTCGGGACGTGTCGCGTGTCTCGATCTCGCGACCGGCCGCGATCGTGGCTTCGCCGTGACTCGGACGTTTGATCCATCGGTGATTCGGCGAGGCACTCGCACGGCCGACGAAGGAGATGCCGCAGATCATGAGCTTGCCCCGTGGCCAGGGAATTTGATCGCGTGCGACGACGTCGTCGTCTCGCTGGGACTGGGCCGTATGGCCGTGTATCCGCAGGCGCGAGCGGTCCTCGCGTCGCTGCGCGATCGCCCAGAATCGGTCGAGCGTCGGCTGCTCGAATCCGAACTCACGATGCTGCTGGGATCGGAGGCTTCCCCGGTCGCTGAGCTGAAAAGCGTGCTGCAAACGGAACTGTCGCCGGAACTGCGTCGGCAAGCGGAACGACAACTGCGAGAGTCGTTGTTTCTCGAACTCAGCCGCAATCCCGATCAGGCGGACGAGCTGTTGCCGCAACTCGAACGACTCGCGGACACGACCGGCGAGCGTGCGCGATTACTGCGACGCATCTGCGAGGTTTCGCTACCGCGCGATCCGGCCCGCACCGTGCGAGCGGCTCGCGATTTGGCGGCTCTGTCGCTCGATCACGAATTGGAATTGGATGAGCACGGCCAGCATGTCGTGTCGCTCGACACTTGGGCGCGCGGTTTCCTGCGGCAAGTGCGAGGCCGTGTCGCGGAGTCGCCGGATGAAGCGAATCGCGTCAACGCCCTGCTGAATCAAGAACGAGATGCGATGTTGAAGTCCTCCGATGTCGGTGGACTGCGGCAGTTTGCTCGGCTGTGCGACGATTGGCCGCAGGCGAGTGATGTGCGCTTGCGGTTGGCGGATTTGTTGCTCGATCGCGGCGACTTCCAAGAGGCGGAGTTGCTGCTGGCTCGCGACCGGCTCTCGACCGATCCAAAAGTCGTTGCCGCCGCGACCGCGCGAATGCTGCGGCTGTGGGAACACGTCGGCCTGTACTCTCTGGCGTCGAGCCTGCTGAGCGAATTGGAAGACCGATTCGGTGACGTCGAGTTTCAAGAAAGTGATTCGTTCGGTGAAACTAACCCGAAGCGCCAGCGAGGGCCGGACGCCGAAACGCCCTCGCTGGCGCTTCGGGTTAGTTTGACCGGTAGACAATTCGTCGCCGCGTTTCCGCGCGACTCGATGACGTGGCAAGCGTTCGCTCGGCGACAGCGGCCGGGCTGGGATGTGCGTCGAGTGTCGATCTCCGAAGATCGCGAGCGGACCAGCGAGTTGCGATTGGTCGAAGGCTTCGGCAACGGCGACATCCGCAACCGAGCGTTGGTTCGCGCGGGTATCGGCGTGCATCTCTTCCAAACACAGCCGCTATTTCGCCCGCTGCAAGAGCCAGGTTGGCAGATCGTCGATCGTGACTCCGGTGTCGTGATGGGGCAGTTGCCGCAGTTGGATCGCTACTACCCGACCGGCCTGCAACCGGGAGCGCCGGCGGCGGTCAATCACTTCTTCCCGGTCGGCGGGCCAGGACGGATGTTGGGCTTCTCGTTGCTGTGCCGCGATCAAACGGAAGCCGCTTGGGACACGCCGTTCACTCCGCTGCGAGCGACTCAGGAGTTTCTGCGAGTCGGGCCGGTGGGTCCGGGCTTCTGCGTGTATCAGTCGCGGCAGCATCTGATTGTCGTCGATCCGGCGACCGGCCGAGTCGCGTGGCGACGTGAGCTGGAACCGCATTCGGGATTGCTCGGCGAAAGCGAAACCGGTCTGTTCGGCGATCGCGAGGCGCTGTTCGTGTTCGGATCGGACCAGTCGGCGTTCACCGTCTACGAAACCGCGACCGGCCGTGAGATTCGCCAGGGACGGCTGCCAGGCGATCAGCATCAATCGCGTCGCGCGTTCGGTCGCCGGCTGTTCCACATCACCGAGGTGAACGGCGTTCGCCGCCTGCGAATTTGGGATCCGCTGACGGATCGCAATGAACTGGACGAAGCGTTGCCCAACGGCACGTCCGCGTTTCAGCCGACGATGACCGTGGACGGCGAACTCCTGCTCGTGCTGCGTTCCGGCCGAGTGCGCGTGATCGACGTTCACAACAGTTTGGTCAAGCTGGACGTAACGCTGCCTGCGTCCGACGTTAGCGGTGCGAACATTCTGCGAGCCTTCTCGGATCACGACCGCTACTACCTGAATCTGCAACGAGTCCTCGACAACTCCAACCGGACGTCCATGAGCTATTACTTGAACGAAACTCTGGTTCCCAGAGCC
>CAZILR010000212.1:0-8226 GCA_964539995.1 uncultured Planctomyces sp. | reverse complement strand
CAGTTTCAGAAGAGCAACACGAAGACGCCCGTTCGCTCGCCGTTCAACCGAGCGATGATCAAGGACGTGACCGTCAGCGATTTCGTGTTGGATGTGAAGCTGCAATCGACCATCAAAGACTACGGGCATCGCGACATGTGCCTGTTCTTCGGCTTCCAGGACGCGGCTCATCTGTACTATGTGCATCTCGGTAAGCAGACCGACGACCACGCCAACCAGATCTTCATCGTCAACAATGCCGACCGAAAGAAGATCTCGACCAAGACCAGCAGCGGCACGAATTGGACCGACGACTGGCATCACGCTCGGCTGACACGCGACGCGAAGAGCGGCTCGATCAAGGTCTTCTTCGACAACATGACCGAGCCAGTCATGGAAGCGACTGATACGACGTTCGCCTGGGGGCAGGTCGGCGTCGGCACGTTCGATGACACGGGCAACTTCGACAACGTGTTCCTGTTCGGCACGAAGGTCGAGCCGAAAGAAGTCGCCGTCGCGGATCAGCAAGCTCAGCCCGTCGGCAAGAAGGCCGCTCCGGACAACACGCCGCCTGAAGGTTTCACTGCGCTCTTCAACGGCAAGGACTTGTCTGGTTGGAAGGGGCTGGTCGCAAACCCGAAGGCTCGTCGTGAGATGGCTCCGGACAAGCTCGCCGAAGAGCAGAAGAAGGCCGACGACAACATGCGTGCTCACTGGCGTGTGGAAAACGGCGCATTGGTCTTCGATGGCAAGGGTCAGAATCTCTGTACCGCCAAAAACTACGGCGACTTTGAGCTGTACGTCGATTGGAAAATCGAGAAGGGTGGCGACAGCGGCATCTACTTGCGCGGCAGCCCGCAGATTCAGATTTGGGACACCGAGCACGCCGAGTACTTCAAGCACGGTGCTGAGAAAGGCTCTGGCAGCTTGTGGAACAACGCCAAGAACCCACGTTTCCCGGATGCCAAGGCCGACAACCCGGCCGGTCAGTGGAACACGTTCTTCATTCGCATGGTCGGTGAGAAGGTGACCGTGAACCTCAACGGCAAAACCGTTGTGAACGAAGTCATCATGGAGAACCTGTGGGAGCGCGACAAACCGATCTACGAATCGGACAGCATCGAACTCCAGAACCACGGCAACACGCTGTACTTCAAGAACATCTATGTCCGCGAGTTGTCGAAGAAGTAGAAGTCGCGGTGGCGTGGGGCCGGTTTTAAACCTGGCACTGGCACGGGCAGGGTGTAAACCTGCCCCACGAAAACAAAAAGGCCCGGCTTCCCCTCAGAAGCCGGGCCTTCCTCATCAGGTTTGCGTCAGCAATTGGAACAGATCGCTGACGCGCACCATCTCATCACATTGTTCGGTTCTCAGAAGCTTTGTGACGTCTCGATCACCAGCGGTTTTGCAGTTCGTTCGTGGCTTGATCGAAGATTCGTCCGGATTCAAATTCACTTGGTGGTTGGGCAGTGATTCGCAGCCAGACCGAGTGGCCTTGGAAGAGTCCCTCGACTCCCACATGCGGTCCCAATTGATCGTCATCCGTCATTGATTGAGCTTGCCAATAGCAGCTCTCAACGACGTCAAAGACCGCCATCAGATCTCTCAGATCGACCATGAAACGTGAGAACGCGCATTGTCCATCGCGTGCTCCGCCATAGACCTCCGTGCTTGAAACGAAAAGTGTCACTTCCCATTCGGTTGGTGCGACCTCGTCATTTTTGTGAAAGTGGCAGCCAACAGGAGCTAGTGGACTCTGCGAGTGAAATGCTTGCGTCGCCAAGGTGGCGAGTTCGCCTAGCCACTTCGGTGGCAGTGGTTCGCGAATCTCGACATCGTCGATTTCCGGTTTCAGGTCTTCCCGTGGCATGGGCACGCTCCATTCCGTGACTGAGTCAGACTGCGTCGGCGTATGACGATTCGACTGGTCCTGTGTGTGCCTCTCGGTTGTAGGATTTCTTCCAAATGCTCCGAGATTGCCGAACTCACTGAGCAACGCCAATGCCGGATGGCCTCTTTCCGCAACATCGCAACATCACGAATCAACATTGGCTCGATTGGCAAGCGATCTCGCGCCAAGTCCCGACTGTGACTCGTTTTTCAATAGTGATTCCAACCACGCGGAGGCTGCGGGTATCCACAATGCTGATACGATCGGCACAAACAATCGCAGAGAGTTCACACCCTGAAGCGCGATGTTCACGTTTTGGACGCGAGCGTTTCGGTTTCTGATCACTCGGTTCTGATCACACTGTCGAGCGACGAGTCATCCAGCACGCCCAGCCCAAGGGGCCAGGAATTCCGTCTCGATCCTCGAAGCGAAATTCTCGAATCCATTCGATGTTAAAGAGGTGGTGCCAGTCCGAACGAATTTCCGCCTCGGTCAGTTTCGGCGGCCCTTGTTGAGTCGGCTCATTCGCGTTTCCGCACAACAGCAGCATTCGAGCATCCGGGGCGGCGAGCCATTCCACCGTTTCCAAGAATCCCGCCAAGTTCACGCGCCGAGCACAGTGATAGCAGCCCCGATCAAACACGAACGAGCATTGTCGCTCGACCGTGACGGCGACTTCTCCCAGCGACGCGCGGAGGTCCGACAGACGGCACAAGTCTGCGACGGCGGTTTGCATCGAAACCTTCGCTTCAGCCGCGCACGAGCAGGCGCGTTCGATCGCGACCGCAGAACAATCCGTTGCCAAGACATCGAAGCCTTGGCGAGCCAAATGCACGGCGTTCGTCCCGGCACCACAGCCAAGCTCAATGGCTCGACACGGTGCGACGTGTTCCTCACCCAAGACGCGGACAAGTTCACGCGAGACGATCCCCGAATTCCACGGGGCGTCGCCGTTGAGATAGCGCTGGTCCCAATGCGCGGAGCTGTGTGAGTGACCGGTCATCATTCCTCCTCAGGTTGGATGACTCGCAGTTCACACACTCAGGCCAAGAATGCCAAGCTCCCCAGCGTAAGTGCGATGGCCGTTCCCGCGATCACGGCTCTGCGACGTCCGTTCCAAGCGGCATCTAGTCGCAGCGCGAAGGCGGCTAGAGCCGCGGCGGCTGTGCCCCACAAGCTCCAACCGGTGAGAGTTCGCAAGCGAGCCTCGATCGCCGCTTGCCGCCACGGCTCCGCCAATCGCTCACCGAGTTCCGAAGTCAGCTCAACCTGCAACCAAAGCTGGTGCATCGGAGCTTTGAACTTGCCGAAGTCATGTTGAGTGATTTCCAAGAATCGCTGTTTGATCGCGGTGTCCTTGACGACATCCGCGTGTTGCGGCTGCACAGCACCGACGCCGCGAGGATCGAGCGAAGAATACTCTTTCACAGCGGTAGCCGCCGCTTGTTGGAAGCCGTGGAGCGTCGCTTCCTCTTCGCTCGCGAATCGTCCGCTGCTCACAACGATCAGCTTCCGGCCACCGTCAACCCGCACGGGCAGCCGAGTCCAATCAGGCCGCTCGACCTCGGACTTCGCGGATTCCAATTCGCCGACGACCGGAGACGACGGACTTTCCAATGCCGACGGCTCGATCGCCCCAGACGAATGGCGTTCCACGGCGTGCTGGTGGGTTTCTAACTGGGCGGTGGTCTGCATCGGAACACTTCGAACCCAGAATATGAACTTGCCGATCACCAGCAAAAAAATTCCGACGACCAGAAGTATTGCAAAGGCTCGAACGATCTCCGGCAGCCGCCGTCCTGAAATCGCGATCGTCAAAATGACGATCAAACCGATGGCGATAGACACCACTAGCAAAAGATTCATGCTCGTCGGAGCGATGTCGGGGGTGGAATTCATGTCATGACCTTCTGAAATTTGAAATTTCGTAACGGTTTACCCGAATGAAGCAAACCACGGATTGCACGGAGAACACGGATGTTGTGACCTGCGGTTGATCGTGGTCCGATCTGTGTTCTATCCGTGAAATCCGTGTCATCCGTGGTCAGTAACTTCAGACGGCTAATCTGTTACGAAATTTCAAATCGAACATCCCTCACCGACGTTGCTCGCGCGGCGTCCACACCGCTGCGAGTTGCACGACGCACGACAGGCTCGCGGCCCAGACGGTGCCCCACAAAACCGGGAAGCCCCACGCACGAGCCGCCAGTGCTCCGACGATCGCCGTCAGGCAGACCGAGAGAACTCGGAAACGGTGCGCGCGGAACGAATCGGTGTGCCACCACCAACGACGGAAGAAGAACAGAGTCGCGAAGAACGCGACGTAGCTTTCCGCGAGAATGTGCTGCGGATTGTCCGACAACGAGGTGCTCGTCATCGCCAGCAAACTTTGCTTCTGCGACCAACCGTCGGTGGGCAAGTCGATCAACAGCCAACCATCGAGTTCAAACAGCGCGACGCCGACCAACACGCCGACTCCGGCCAGCAGCATCCGGTCGATGTACCGCTCGCGAGGCAAGCCTTCTCGCAGCTTGCTGACGATCAACAAACCCCACGAACCAAGCAGGGTGCCGGCCGCGAACTGTCCGATGAGTGCGCTCGATCCGAAGAATTGTGTGACGTAAGCCAGCACGGCTGTGACGAGCGCTGTTGCCAAACCAGCGGTGGCCAGCGAGCCACTCAGTTCGGTAAGTCGTCGTCGCCACGAAATCTCGCGGACGCTGTTGGGATTCACCACGCGGTAGGCCGCCCGCTCAAATTGTCCGCCGAGCACCCATCCTGAATTCGTCGTCGAGGAATAGCCGGAACCACTCGCATTCAATCGCACACCGCGTGGACCACGAGTTGTCGTCGATTCCGGTGCGAAGAGCCAATCGACGCCGCGCGAGACGAGTCGAAAAATCTCGAAGGCCGCGATGCCGCCAAACACCAGCCAGACAAGCCTCCCGCCGCTGATCCGCGCGAAGTTCGCTCCGGGTAGCTGCGGCAGGGTCCACAAAGCGAACGCCCCGAAGGCCAACCAGACCAACAAGGGATGCGTGCGAACGAGCGTTCGTCCGTCTCGCGCCCATTCACCGCAGGAACGGGCGAAGGATTCCCAACCTGTTCGCGGCGGAGAGGAGTTCGGGAACAGACTCGGTCGCGGCGGCGCTGGCTTTTCTGCGGCAGGCTTCTGGTACGGCTGAGTGTCAGCGTAATCGAGGACTGGCAATCGAGGGCTTGCTAGCTTGTGAAACTTGTCAGCGACAGCGGCCAGGGACGAATAAGTTCCCTCTGCGGAGTAGTCCCACAGTCTGCTGTCTCGGTTGAACACGTTCGCTCGAATCTCGCGAGCTTGTTGCACCAGCGACTCGATGTGTGATTGCTTCTCGCTCCAGGTACGGTCTCGATCCGCCGTTGTCTCCAGCTTGCGCGCTTGATCCAGCAGGTCTCGCAACTGCGAACAGATCCTGAGCCGCTCAGAGTGAATCTCGTGGAAGCCGGAGCCGTTCGCCGCATCGCCAGCCTTCAAGGCTTCGTCCGTGCCCAGTTGAGTTGCCGCCGCGCGGAACTGGCGAGCCAACTCCAGCACGTCGCTCGTGCGTCGCTGCGGGTCCTTCTCCAGAGCGGCCTCGAACACCGGACGCAGGTTCGGCGAGATCGGGGACAGATTCGGCCGCTCGGTCAAATGCTTCATCAGAATTTCGGCGGTGGTCTCGCCATCGAATGGCACTTTGCCGGTCACCAGTTCGTACAGGATCACCGCCAGCGAGTAGACATCGACTTCGCGCCCGTAGCGCCCCTTCGCGACTTCGGGAGCCATGTAGTAGACCGTGCCGACACTTTGCGTGTGCGCAGAACGTCGGCTGGGAGCGATGAATTTCGAGAGGCCGACGTCGCCGACTTTCACGATGCCGTTCTCGCGAAAGATGTTCGCTGGTTTCAGGTCGCGATGCACGATGCCTCGGTCGTGCAGAAAGCCGATGCCCGCCGCGATGCCGTCCAGCCACGCCAGCACTTCCTCGTGCGGCAGTCCGTTCGCGTGTTCGTGGACGACTCGGTCGAGCGTCTTGCCGCCGACGAATTCCATCACGATCCAGTGGTCCCCTTCGCCGTCCTGTTTGATGTCGAAGAGGGTGACAAGATTTGGATGCTTCAAGTTCAAGCACTGCGTCACGCCGCGAAGCTCGACTTCAAGGTTGTCTTGCAGCAGCTTGATCGCGACCTCTTTGCCGGAGTCGGTCAGCGCGTAATAGACCTCGCCGAAACCACCGCGCGCGATGGCCCGCTTGATCGTGAATCCGTCCAGCGGCCGCGATTCGGGAGCGAACGTGAACTTCATGGCATCATTGCCTTCGTTCGTCTTTCTGCCGCCAAGCGTCGTTTTGGGAAGGTCTGATCGCTTGATGGCGGAACGACGAACTCACTGCTTGACCAGCCGTTGCCGGCCGTGTTGGGAAAACCTTGCTGCGGGATTCGCCGCAGCGGTGGAAATCTTAGTCGCCGTTCGTGTGCGAACCGTCTTCGGAGCATCCAAACCGAAGACGGCCAGCCAGTTCGGACGCTTGCTGCCTGATGAACTTGACAGCCACTTTTAACGAGCCAGACGGCTCGATCATTTGGGGATTTCAATTCGGAATCTTAATTCCTCGCCCGACACGACGTCGCCAGATTGCAGCCGCCGGCCGCTGCCGAGCCGATGGTCGTTGACGGTCAACGCCTGTCGTGAGCGGCACCACAACTCAAGTCCCTGCCTCACGAGCAAGACTTGCCCGGCCCAGTCGTGACAGACGATGTGGTTCTCTTCGCCCGATCCGAGCAAACAGGTGTCCGCCAGCAGAACCACCCCATCGACCGATTGCGTTGGCCGGTGATCGCTGACGAAATCGAGTCGCGCGGAAAGACTGAGAGCCGACGGCTGTCGAAACCTCAAGCGAACGCTGCGGCCAAGTTCGATGATCGCTCCATCGCTGAGGGCGGTTCGGTCGAGCACCTCGCGGCCGGCAACTCGCGCCGGACCGTGCGCTTCGAGCAAATAGCCCTCGCCCGTTCGCACGATCGTCGCGTGACGTTGTTTCAAATCGGAGAGGATCGCCAAGTCCGCCGTCTCTCTCGCGTCGTCCGGCTTCGCGGAGGGTGACCTCGGTCCGCCGATCGTCACGCGATCCTTGTGGCTCAACCAAAAACAGCCAACTCCGTCGATCCAGATCGCGGACATCGCCCCTTGCGTCGCAGGGCGACTGACGATCGGTGGATGACGGAGAAAGCTGAGCATGATGAGACTCGCAATTCTCAAACTTCAAATCTCAAATCGCGGCTCATCCGGGACAACTACGGCTTCAACGTTTCGAGATTCACGATTTTCATCTCGGCTTTCGCGTCGGACGTTTGAGCTTTCGGCGTGAAATACGCCTCGATCTGCGATTCCAGGTCTTTCGGAGCGGTGTGCTTCGCTTCGACCGGGATCAAATCGGTCAGCTTGCCGTCGCTGGCCATGACTTTTTCGCGGACGTCGATTTGCTTGTTGAGTTCGCGGATCAGCTTCTTGGCTCGCGTCAGTTCGCTGTCGTCGATGCTGACCGTGCTGACGGTTTCGGCCGCTTGGACCGCCTTCAGCCGGGCTTCGAGCTGTTCGAGTTGCAGCTCCAAATCGGTTTTGGCGGCCAGCAAATTGTCGAGCTTCTCGCGATTGGCGGTGAGCGCCTTCTGGCGAGCGTCCAGAACTTGCTGCTCTCGCTTGAGCGTTTCTTCAGCCATCTTGAACCGATCAAACCGCTTGGCGAGATCGTTGCGAACTTGCTCGGCCGAGTAGGTCTGGCTGACGTAGACGAAGCTGGACTGCCCTGACTTCAAGTCGGCGGTGCGGGCATGAATAGCGTCCTTCTGCGAGGCGAGTTCCGTCCGCTTGCGAGCCATTTCGGCGGTGAATTGTTCGACATCGACTTCCTGTTCGGCGATGACGTGCATGACGTTGCGGATGTCCGGAACGATGTTCTCGACTAGCTCGCGGGCGCGAGTGACCTCGAATTCTACCGGAACTTCCTTTTTGACCGTTTGCCGAACCGAGTTGCCCCAGGTCCGAGCGTAGCTCCAGACATCCCGTCCAAACACAAACGACGCCAAAGCTCCGAGCGCCGCCACACCGTAAACCGCTTGCTTGATCATCGCCTCGTCTCCGATTCACCGGGGTCAAAGAGTTTTCGCAGGCCCAAATGGCCTCAACGGTCGTGATTCGACGGTCGAGCGAAAACTTTGAGGCGAATGTTCAAAAATCTTTGCCGCCGCGACGCGGTTAGCCGAGGTACGACGCAAAGGCGTTCGGCGTTACCCAGAGCGAGACTTCAATCACGGGAAATCCCTGCGATTGCGTGAACTCG
>CAZILR010000211.1:0-8248 GCA_964539995.1 uncultured Planctomyces sp. | reverse complement strand
CTCACGGTCGCGGTACAGATGTCGGCCGCAACTCGATTTTCCCTTCGACGGTGCTCCGCTCCAAGCCGACTTGTTTGAGCAGCGTATCGAGAATCTCGCCCACCGTCGTCTGCTTAAGTTGCAGTGTCACCGGCTTTTGAAGCTGTTCATCGTCAACGCGGTCCAAGTCCCAGACGATGGGAACTCCAGCGAGTTCTTCGACGGTGTCCAAGACTTTGACGAACGGCACCGGTTTGCTTTGGTCGAACCGCACGATCTTCTGCCCCAGCTTGGCCTCGACCGCTTCGGCTGACAACACGGCTGGAGCCGGCGGGGCCACAGGTTTTGGCTCATCGGCCGGTGGCTTCTCGACGGCCGGAGCTGGCTTGTCGTCACGCGGCGGTTCGACGACGGTGGCCGGATCGGGGATCGGCAACGGCTCCGACTTGGCGACGGCCTGCGTCGTGTCCGCTTCGGAAATCCTGGGATCAGGCTCAACAGCAACTTTGGAATTCTGTTCGTTCGATGGCGAAGCCGGTGCTTGGTTGTCGGGTCCGTTCTTGTCCGATTTTGAATCCGCCGCGATCGGCGAAACGGCTTCGGTCATTCCTGCATCGCGGCCGGAGTTCACGACGATCAGCAGAACCACTGCCAGCAGCGCAGCGACGATCCAACCCAGCATGGCTGGCCGACGGCTCAATCGCTCCCAAGTGGAACTCGGCGACAGCAAATCCACGCCGAGGTCGGCGACGTTCGATCTGCCGTCCGAATCAACCCGAAGCGTCAGCGAGGGAGATGCAGATTGCCCCTCTCGTCTCTCGCTCATGCTTCGGGTTGGTTTGGGCGATCGCTTCGCGGTCACGCCGGTCGAACCATCGGCTTCGATCAACAGCGACTCTTGGCAGTCGGGACAATCAAACATCCGGCCGACAAACAACGCTCGGTTCTGCAACCGCAGCGGAGCTTGGCACGACGGACATTGGAATTGGACGATGGACATGGGTGGGGGCTTTGGGCTACAGGCTCCGGGCTACAGGATTCGGCGACTGCATGTCCCGTAGCCTGTCGTCAGAAGCCTGTAGTCCGTCTCATTTGAGAAAGTCAGGCAGGTAGCTGTCACCGTCAGTTGTTGGTTGTTTTTGTTGTTGGGCGGCGCGAGCGGCTTGCTCGGCGTCTCGCAAGGTGATGTACGAGCCGCTTATCAGGCGGTCTTCTTTGTTGGTTCCGGCGCGGATCACGATGGCGGATTCGGTCAGTAGTCCTTTGTCGGCGACATTGATGCCGTAGCAACGAGTCTGACACAAGCCGCAGCCGACGCATTTGTCGGGGAGCACAACCGGAGCGAGGAAGCCTGATTCTTCAACTGGATTGCCGGTCGCATCGACTTGAGTGCCGACGCGAGTGAACTCGATCGCGTGGTAGCCGGCGTGATGGCATTCATCGACGCAAAGCTGACACGCTTCGCGGCCGGCATACGGCAGGCAGGTTTGCAGATTCACTTCGGCGAGACCGATGTGGCAGACTTTCTTTTCGTCGAGCGGCAACGCGCGGATCGCTCCGGTCGGACAAACTTGGCCGCAGGCATTGCAGCTTGATTCGCAACCGGCCCAATCGGCGACGACATGCGGAGTCCACAGGCCGTCGAAGCCTTGCTGGAACCGCAGCGGATGCAGCACGTCGTTCGGACACGCTTTGAAACACTCGCCGCAGCGAATGCACATCTGCAAGAATTTGTCTTCGGGGACGCTGCCGGGCGGACGAATCGGACGCCACGCATTTGGGTCATCGAGGTTCGCTCCCGACGCTTTCCCCGCGACGGCGAGGCCGAGGCCGCCGAGCACTCCCGACGCGAGGCCAATGCCTGCTGCCAAGAAACCGCGTCGGCCGAGCGGACCATCGCCGGTCGGTGGATCGTTCGGCAGTTTGAGTTGTACGAGATTCCAACGCTCGACGAACTTGATCGCCTGCGTCGGACAGACTCCGCCGCACGATTGGCAGAGGGTGCAGTCAGTGGTGCGTGTGAGGAAGTCCGGCTTGATGGCATCGAACGGGCAAATCTCGACGCACTTGTTGCAGTTGATGCAGGAGCTTTCGACCTTCCGCTCGGTCACTCGAAACAGATTACCGAGCGAGAAGACCGCTCCGCTCGGACAGACGTAACGGCACCAGAAACGCGGCTTGAGCAATCCCAAGCCGAGCACGGCCGCGAACAGCGCCAGCGACACGAAGTGCCCGAGATGCAGTGGCGGCACGAGATGCCAGCCGCGTTGAAGACCGGTCTGCCACGGCGAGATCGCAAACAGCATTCCTCGCGTGATGACCGGAATCGCCGCGACGAAGCCAGAGACAAGCACTCCACACGCCGCCGCCACGAGCGTCGCCAGCAACAGAAAGTACTTGATGTGAACCCACCAGCCGTTGTCACCGACTCGGAACCGCTTCACGCGTGAGCCGATCGCCCAATCGAACAAGTCGATCAACGTGCCGAGCGGACAGAGATATCCGCAGAACCCGCGTGGGATCACGACGCAAACAAGCAGGATGATCCCCGCGCTCGTCAGCGACCAGACCCACGCACGCGAGGCCAGCGCCGTCGAAAGGCTGACCAATGGGTCGATCACCAGAAAGAACTCAGCCGCGATCTTTTCTTTGCCAGCCAATTCGTCCGTGTAGTGCGACGGCCAATCGTTCGTCCCCTCGACTGGCCGAGCCGTGTATGGCCAGCAGACGTAGAAAAACAGCACCAAAAACGCGACGAAGCAGACTGCCTGCACGGCTCGCCGCACTGGCGACGAGAGCCAAGTCGGACCAAGACGACTCAACCACCGCCGCATCGCACCGGCTTTGCTTTTCTTCACGAACGGCAGAAAAAGGTCGAGTCGCATGTTGAAGACACTAACCCGAAGCGTCAGCGAGGGCGAGCGCTTCAAACGATGTGGAATTTGGAAATCTGTGAAGCATTCGCCCTCGCTGACGCTTCGGGTTAATTGGTCAGCGCCTTCGCGGTCGCGTTGATGATTGCTTCCGACGTGATCGTGGCGTTGCTGGTGGTATCGACTCCCTTCACGTTCTGCTTGGCGATGATCTTGGCGGTGGTGTCGCTGATCGCGGAATAGAACTGTTTCTCGCGATGGTTTGTGACGGCGACGTTCGCGATGCGGCCGGATTTCATCGTCACGGTGACTTCGACTGGGCCTTCGTAGCCTTGGCTCGCCGCGACGTGTTTGCCGTCGGCAACCTTCTTGGGATCGAACAGTTCAAACGCTTTGATCGCCGTGACGTTGGCGGAGGCTCGGTTGCGATTCCGTAGCAGCCAGCCGTTGGGATTCTTCTCCGGGACTTCGATGTCGAGCACTGTCTGGTAATGCTTCAACGCTTCCGGGTAGCGGCCTGCGAGCCGGCAAAGGTCCGCAGCGGTCAGCGTGGCCGAGCCGAATGAGTCATCGTTGGTCTCGGCGAGAGCCATTGCGATCGCGCGGTCGGTCTCGCCCAAACTGCCGAGCAACGTCGCGTGCATCAAACCGGGGGGCGTCTTCGCGAGCAGCTTCACCGCCTCGCTGCGATAGCCCAGTCGCCAATAGCACTCGGCGAGGATCACGGCTGACCGCGCGTATTCCTCCGGGTCTTTCTCGACGCCGACCGCTCGATACCAGAACGCCGCGCGAGCGTAGTCCTCCAGCAAGTCGTGATACATGTGGCAGAGCGTCAGCATCGCTCGTTCGCGCTTTTCCGGGTCGTCCTTGTGCTGCGTCAGCAGATGGTGCATCAGCTTGACACCCTCTCGCCAACGGCTGGGGTTCGGGTTGACCACATCCCAGACGAACTGGCCGACGTTCCTCTGGTTGTCCCAACCCGGTGGCGGCTTCATCGGCCACGACAGGTCGAGCGACTTCGGATAATTCAGTGGTGTGTCCTTAAACCACTCCGGCGGCGTCCGGCCAACGCGGTCAATCATCGCGTCGAGTTCCGCCCGCGTCCCTTCGGCGCGAGCCGTCACCGAGAACAGCAGTAGGAACACAACGAGCGGAATTCGTCTTGAGGTCGTCATGGTGGGAGCATGTTCTGAAAGAGGGAAAAGGATCACGGCCATCGGCGTTCGGCTCACGGCATTCGGCCGGCCGATCGCCGAGAGTCGGTGGCCGTCAGCCGATTTCAGTTTCCGAAACCTGGGGGAACCCGCGCGTGCGAAGCGTGCGGCCATCTTTGAGCACGAAAAACGCGTCGACGTTGCCGAGCGATTCGATCCACGCCAGCGTGCTCTCCGGGTGAAGCACCATCGCGGCTGTGCTGAGCGCGTCGGCCTGCATAGCGGTCGGTGCCAGGATGCTGACGCTCGCGACTTCGCTGGGCGATTGTCCGGTGCGCGGGTCGAAGATGTGGTTCTTCGAGAAGTCGGCGGAGAACGTGGTTTCGTAGTCGCCCGACGTCGCGAGCGATCGGCCATCGAGTGCGGCGAGCGAGACGAATGCGTCCGGTTCGCGTGGATGCTGAATGCCGACGGTCCAATCGTCGCCGTTCGGTTTGCGGCCGAGGCTACTGATCTCGCCCGTGTTGATGAGCGCGTGCTCAACGCCGTGCGCTTGCAACGCGGCGACCGCGCGATCGGCGGCGAAGCCCTGAGCAATCCCGTTGAGGGTGATCGCCGTGACCGGCTCTCGCAAGCGAACGCGAGTGGGTGCGACTTCGACAGCTTGCCAATCCACAGACGCTCGCGCGGCGGCGACTTCTTCCGCTGTCGGTAAGCGATTCTCTTTCTGACACGCAGCGAACAACGCCCACAGAGGCTGCACGGTGATGTCGAACGCGCCGGCCGATTGCCGCGACGTCTGTTCGGCCATCGTCAGAACATTCGCCAAATACGGATGCGGTTGGTCGAGCACTCGGTCGCGATTGAGCCGGCAGAGTTGGCTGTCCGGCCGATACAGGCTCATCACTTGCTCAACGAGTTCCAGTTCCGCGAACGCGGCGTCGAGTGCCCGCTCGGCACGGTCGCGAGGTCGTCCCATCACCGTCATCGACACGTCGGAACCGAGTGCCCATGCTCGTCGTGTCACGGAGTCGTCGGCCAAGGCTGGCCCGCGCTTGCCGAACCAATCCCGCGAGACACGGCCGCCCATCCACAATGTCGCCGCACTTCCCAAAGACAACTGCAAGAGCCTGCGTCGAGAGAGCGACATGTGAAAATTCCTTCTCAGGCCGAAAAAAACCGTAGCCACAAGCTGCCAGCTTGTAGCAAGTCGGCATGCAAGCTGGCAGCTTGCTGCTACGTTTGGCGGCTTCTAGCTGAAGATGCTTTCGTCATCGCCAACGGCTCCGGCGGAAAGTTCGATCCGCCAGTCATGGCTCAGAGCGACACGACGCAGCCCATTCAGACTCATCACGTCCGCAGAGTTGCTGTCGTCGGAATCACCACTGCTCATGATGACGGTTTCCGCAGTTCGCGCGTTCTCGATCTGTGCCCGCTTCAAGATGTTGGTCTCTGAATGGCCAGCCGCCTCGTAGGAGGCTCGTAATTGGCGTTCATGCTCGAAACATTCTGCGGCTTCCTCAGCCGTGAAGTCGAGGCCGAGTTCATGGCCGGTCGCGACCAGCAACTCCCAACCCGCGCCGGCCTTCACTCCGCTTTCCAAACGAGTTCGCAACGTCGGAGTTTTCGAGACTTGCTGACAGAACTGGAACACGGCAGCTCGTGACATGGTGGCCCCCTCGAAATCGGATGGAATCTCGCAATCGGATTGCTCCTCCTTGGCCCCAATCAAACCGTCTCTGCGGAGCGCATCGCAGAAAACGTGAGAACGATGCTAAAACACTCCGAACGATGGTTCAACGCGGCCGTGATTCAGCGACCTCTGTCGTCGAGTTGTGGGACTCCTTGGGAATGCAAAACAGCCCGCCGCGACTTCTCGCGAACGGGCTGTTGAGCTTTGGTTTGCGGTCTGAAATTTCAGAGCGCTTATTTCTCAAACGCCGAGTCGAAGCGGCGGTTCGACGGCGTGAAGTCCACGTTCTTGCAGAATTGAGCGGCTTCGCGAGCGCCGTGTTCGCGCTCCATGCCGCAGTCTTCCCACTCGACGGAGAGCGGGCCGCTGTAGCCAACCGCGTTGAGTGCGCGGATGATTTCCTCGAAGCGAACGGCTCCGCGACCGACGCTGCGGAAATCCCAGCCGCGGCGCGGATCGCCGAACGACAGGTGGCTGCTGTTGATGCCGGTGCGGCCGTTGAGCGTCGTGCTCGCGTCCTTCATGTGGACGTGGTAGATGCGATCGGGGAAGTAGCGAATGAACTCGACCGGATCGACCCCTTGCCAGATCAAGTGGCTGGGATCGAAATTGAACCCGAACGCTTCGCGGCGGTCGAGCACCTTCAAGGCCCACTCAGCCGAGTAAATATCGAACGCGATCTCGGTCGGATGGACTTCGAGCGCGAACTTCACGCCGCAGTCATCGAAGACATCGAGGATCGGGTTCCAGCGATCGGCCAGCAATTGGAAGCCAGCTTCGATCGTCTCGCGCGGGGTCGGCGGGAAGTCGTAGATGTACGGCCAGATGCTCGACCCGGTGAAGCCGTTGACGACGCCGACTCCCAATTTCTGAGCGGCTCGCGCGGTGTTCTTCATTTCGGCGATGGCCCGTTCTTGAACCTTCGCCGGGTTACCGTCGCCCCAAACGTACGGCGGCAGGATCGCCTTGTGCCTCGAATCGATCACGTCCAGCACCGCTTGGCCGACCAAGTGGTTGGAAATCGCGAACAATTTCAGGTCATGCTTTTCCAGCAGGTCACGCTTGCGAGCACAGTAGGTGTCATCGGAGAGAGCCTTATCCACCTCGAAGTGGTCGCCCCAGCAGGCGAGTTCCAGGCCGTCGTAGCCGAAGTCTTTCGCCTTCTTGCAAAGATCTTCGAGCTTCAAATCGGCCCACTGACCGGTGAACAACGTGACGGGACGAGCCATGACAATCTCCTGGTGCTGAATCTTGACGTGCGACAACGAGAGAAGAACGAATCACAAAGACGGCTGAAACCCACCGCGAGCACTTCGACAGACCGCCAGCCGGACACCCTTGTAACCAGCCGCTTTTTCGAGTGTCAAACGAGTGACGTCAGGAGCGAACTGACATCAATTCAGGCTTGTGGGTGTGAGGGCAACCGGACCGAGACCGTGCTTCTGACGACCGCCACCGCCTGAGCGATCTCACGGTCAGTCAGCAGGCCGGTCAGCCCCGCAAAGCCCGGAGAAACATGCCAGCGGCTAAGCGCGTCGAACATCGCATCGCACTTGCTCGGTTCCAAACCGAACTGAGCTTTCAGTGACAGTGCTTCAAACGGCGGCAAGTCCTCGAACTGGCTGATGAGCAAGAAGTCTCCCTCGTTGGGCAAAGCCAGATGCACTTGCCGAAGCTTGTCAGGCAACGCCCCTTTCGAGGTGAGTGAGATGCGCCGCGGACCGGATGCTCCCCAGGTTTTGAACGGCTGCGGCTCTTGCTCAGCAACGCGAGCCGCTGTTTCACAGACAGCGAACAGCACCGACTCGTCTACCAAGTCACCGTCGAATTGCTCGCGGTGCAAATGTTTCTGCCACGTTTCCGAGAGCAGATCCAATTGCACCTGCGGTGGGACCGCTCGCAAGAACGGAACCTCCGTCAAATAGCCGAAGCCCTCGGCCGCTTCGGGGCCAAATTGCCTGGCCAGCACAATCCGCTCGAGCGTGTCGAGACACGCGATCCGGAAGGCGAGGTAACTCAAAGTGTTGTTCGGCAGCAGCGCATTGGTGATGGTCAACATGGGGCGACATGCTGCCGTCGGCGCGACCGGACTTCAACGAGAATCCCGTGAGTCAGTCGTTTTCTTCAAAAGTGATTTCGCGAGCCTGCCCAGCTCCCCGAAGACCGTTGAGTTTTCTTAACGCGAACAGTCTACGTTGTTAGCAAAGCTTAACATGTGGGGCAGGTTTTCAACCTGCCCGTGAATCGACAGGGCAAGTTGAAAACCTGCCCCGCGAGACTCAGATGTCCAAGTCATCCACTTGGCTGGCTTCGTCCATGATGATGCGATATCGCTCGCTGGCGTCTTTGCCGAGCAGTTCGGTGAAGGTCTTGTCGGCGTCGAGCTGACTTTCGATGTCCACGCGCAGCAGGATGCGAGTCTTCGGGTTGAGAGATGTTTCCTTGAGATGTGACGCGGTCATCTCACCCAAGCCTTTGAAGCGGCTGATCTCGAAGTTTCGGTTCTTCGGCAGCGTGGCGAGGATTTCTTCGCGGTGCGCGTCGTCGCG
>CAZILR010000210.1:0-8253 GCA_964539995.1 uncultured Planctomyces sp. | reverse complement strand
AAAACCCGACCCGCACTCGGCGGGCCGCCGCCTTAAATCGCCTTCCAGTCCCGCCCCGTTTGGGTCCCGGTACTGCTCTCAGTATTCCACGACTCGATATCGCCACGTCCGTTGCCGAAAAACATCAACGTCACGTTTCCGTTTCGCCACATCACCGAAGTTCAATCTCAGAGGCATCGCAGAATGTTCGGCGATTCTCGGTCTTTTTAGACATCTTGACGTTCGTTTCAGAAAGTTGACGCGATTGGCATTGGCTTTGTTCAAGGCATGAACACGCCGACCTCGTGGGGCAGGTTTTCAACCTGCTCGTCACCATCCGGCGGTCATTGCAGATAGAAAATCTGCCCCACGGAGCTTCTCCATGAGCAAGCCGATCATCGTTGTTTGCAGTCGCAGTCCGATGTTTTCCTCCGATCTTTCGCTGGCGTTGAACGAACGCTTTGACGTGCAACTTTGCGACACCGTGCAGAAGGCGGGTGAGTTGTGCCTCAAACATTCCGCACAGGCTTTGGTCGGTGATTTTCAAGTCGCCAACGATGGCGGGCACGCTCAAGAGTACGTCATCGGTCAACTGCGGCAGCGATTGACGGACCTGCACGTCCTCTTGCTGACAGCAGTGGATTGCCCGGAGCCGCTCGAACGGCTCGTGGCCTGCGGCAACATGACGCACCTGCGAGGCAACATCGGCGTTGAGCAAGTCGTCGCCTGGGTCAACGAGAAATTTCCCGCTCAAGCCGAGGCAACGAACGATGCGGCTCCGCGACCGAGTGACGTCAAAGAACCCGACGGAGTCCTGCACGGCATCAGCCGCAATTTTGAAACGAACACGCCGCAGCTTCGCCGAATGTTGGTCGAGCTAGAGGTTGCCGCTCAGCACGACGTGACGGTGCTGCTGATTGGCGAGACGGGATCTGGCAAGACGTTTCTCGCGAACTTGATTCATGAGGTCTCGCCGCGTCGCAACGAGGCATTCCTGCACGTCGCATGTGGTGCGCTGCCCAGCGAGTTGATCGAAAGCGAACTCTTCGGCCATGTAAAAGGAGCATTCACGAGCGCTCACGCCGACAAGGAAGGCAAGTTTCTCGCAGCGGGACGAGGCACGATACTGCTCGACGAAATCGACGTCCTCGGTCCGGAGCAACAAGTCAAAATTTTGCGTGCGATCGAGACCGGCGAATTCGAGCCTGTCGGTTCCAACAAAACCTACAAGTCACAGGCACGACTGGTCGTCGCCAGCAATCTCGATTTGAAGCCGTTAGTGGAGAAGGGGCGATTCCGACCGGACCTCTACTACCGGCTCAACATGCTGAAGTTTGAGTTGGCTCCGCTCCGCGATCGTAAGCCAGACATCGGGCCACTGGCTCGAAAGTTCGTGGCGCAGTCGGCCGCGAAGCACAACATCAAGATCGAACGGATCGACGATAGCCTGTTCGGTGCGTTGTATTCGTACCCGTGGCCGGGCAACGTCCGCGAGTTGGAAAACGTCATTCAACGGGCGGTCATCTACTGCCGCAATGGAATTCTGACGGCCGATCAACTGCCGTATGACATTCTCGTTGGCAACGCCGGGCCCACGAACGATCCGTCGGTTCAACTGGGCGGCACTTCAATGGCCAGCAATAACGCTGCGACGCTCAATCGCCAAATCTCGTTCACCGAACGGGACATCATCGAGCAGACGCTGCTGAAAAATAATTTCAGCCGCACGAACACCGCCAAGGAACTCGGTATCAGCCGCGTGACGCTGTACAACAAGATGAAGAAGTACGGAATGATGCAGTGAGGAACCAGAAGGCAGAAAGCGGAAGGCCGTAGGCGGAAACATTCATTGCCGACTGCCTTCCGCTTTCTGCCTTCTGAGCTACTCGATCCCGTACTGGTCGAGCTTCTTCCGCAACGTGTGTCGATGCAGGCCCAGCTTGCGAGCTGCCGATGTGCATTGGCCAAGCTCGTGCGTCAGCGTGGCGTTCAAGAGCGGCGGTTCCACGAGGCTCAAAAAGCGTTCGTAAAGGTCTTCTCGTTCGCCGTTCTCTCGCAGACAAGCGTCGGTCCATTGCTGAATGAGCTGCGCGAGCGTCGCGACGGATGTTGCGTCAGAAGAGACGCCGGCGGGTGGAGCCGGCGGTGGGAATTGATCCGGTTCGATCTGTCCACCGCGAGCGATGATGACCGCGTGCTCAATGGCGTTTCGCAACTCGCGGACGTTGCCGTGCCACGGGCGGCGTGCCAACTCGGCTTCCGCTCGCTTGCTGAGCGTCGGGCGAGGGAGCTGGTTCTTGGCGGTCAAGTTCGTGATGAAGTGCTCGGTCAGTTCGAGGAGGTCGGCACCTCGTTCACGCAGCGGAGGCAACTCGATTTGAAACGTCACCAGCCGGAAGAACAGGTCGTGACGAAACGTGCCGGCAGCAACCTTCTCGCTGAGATTCTGGTGGGTCGCGGAGACCAATCGGAAGTCGATCGTGCGTGGCTTGTCGGAGCCGACCGGAATGATTTCGCCATGTTCGAGTGCTCGCAGCAGTTTGATTTGCAACGGGAGCGGGATGTCAGCCACCTCGTCCAAGAAGACGGTGCCCCCTTGAGCCTGTTCGAGCAACCCGGTACGCGGCGCGTCGGCTCCAGTGAACGCTCCGCGCACATGACCAAAGAGTTCACTTTCGGCGAGCATCGGCGACAGCGCGGCGACATGCACCGGCACGAACGGTCCCGTGCAACGCCGACTGAATCGGTGGATCGCTCGCGCGACGAGTTCTTTGCCGGTACCGCTCTCACCCCTGACGAGCACGCACGCTTCCGATCCAGCGACCAGTGCAATCTGTTTGAAGACGTCTTGCAGAACAGGAGAGTGCCCCACGATTTGATCCTGCAATCCAGGCATCGCGACCGGCGCTACGGCCTCTTGCGGACGGCGTCGCAACGCTCGGTCGAGCACTTTTTCAGCGAGTGTCAGATCGAACGGCTTCGTGAGGTACTCGAAGGCTCCGTTCCGGATCGCATCGACGGCAGTTTCTAATTCGCCATGCGCGGTCATCACGATGATCGGCGCATCGGGGAGCCGTTCTCGCAATTGAGGCATCGCGGAAATGCCGTCGAGCCCCGGCAAACGCACGTCGAGAAACAGAGCTTCGGGCTTCGGCGATTTTTCCGCTTCTCGCAACCCCGCCTCGGCCGACGATGCCGTGCGCGCGACGTGGCCCAAGCTCTCCGCCAGTTTCTTCAAGCCCCAGCAGATGCTGGGTTCGTCGTCGATGATGAGCAGGTTCGCCATGCGTGCCTCGCGAGATTGCGTGTGGCAGTCTAAAAGACACGACGTCTCTTCGCGACGTGGGGCAGGTTTCCAATCTGCCCGGATTGACAGGCCGTCTGAAAACTTGACCTGCGGATCGGAGCCATCATGAGCGCGTCCCAATTGGAAACCCTGCACGCTGGCCGCTATCTGTCGTTGGTACGACGCGGGCGTTGGGAGTTCGCCACTCGTCACGGCGCGACCGGCGTCGTCGGCCTGATTGCCGTGACGGATGACGCGAAGATGCTGCTTGTCGAACAACTCCGGCCACCGCTCGGCAAACGAGTCCTCGAACTACCGGCCGGGCTGTCCGGCGACATTGCCGGTGAAGAAGCCGAATCGTTGGTCACGGCCGCGCAGCGCGAATTGCTGGAAGAGACGGGCTACGAAGCTCAAGAGGTCCGGCTGCTCACGGAAGGTCCGAGTTCCGCCGGATTGACCGACGAGATGATCTCGTTTTTTCTGATGACCGGCCTCACAAAAACGGGCGAAGGGGGAGGCGATGCCTCCGAGGACATCATCGTGCACGAAGTGCCGCTAACGGCAATGCCGAAGTGGTTGGAAGAGCATCGCCAAGCAGGCTGGGCCATTGATCCCAAAATCTATGTGGGACTGTTTTGGATCGAACACAATTCTCGTTCAACAGGTGACAATGACCACGCTTGACGGTTAAAGTCCTCACGCCCTCGAACCCATCCACTTCCTTCCTCACCCGCAGACTCACGAGAACAAATGAGCCAGGAAGCGACCGTTTACGTTGTTGATGATGATCCCGCTGTCCGCGATTCCGTCAGTGCCTTGGTGAATTCCGCCGGCCTGCGGGTGCAGACGTTTCCCTCGGCCGAGGCGTTTTTGGCGGACTACAAGCCGGAGCAGCCCGGCTGCCTGGTGACCGACTTGCGGATGCTGGGCATGAGCGGTTTGGATCTGCTCGAAACGCTCCACAAGACAGAATCGCCGCTGCCGGCGATTCTGATTTCGGCCTTTGCCGACGTCCCCGCCGCCGTCCGAGCGATGGAAGCGGGAGCGGTCACGCTGCTCGAAAAGCCGTGCCGCAACGATCAACTCGTGCAGGCGATCCATAAGGCTCTGGAACGGGACAAGGCTCAACGAGCCACCCGCACGCTCCAGCAAGACATCAAAACCCGCTTGGCGACGCTCACGCCGGAAGAGTACGAAGTCATGCAACGCATGGTCGCCGGCAAGCTCAACAAAGTGATCGCCAACGAACTGCTCATCAGCCTGCGCACGGTCGAGACTCGCCGCCACAAAGTCCTGGAAAAGATGAAAGCCGACTCGCTGGCCGAATTGGTGCGGATGGTCGTCGAGGTCGAATCGTAGAGCATTCGGCCGCGCCGAGCGCGATGCCCAAGCCATGACCAAAAGACGTTGTTCGCATCGCGAAACGCAGTTACTCTGCTGAGCATCATGAGTACCATTGCAGAAATCGAATCTGCGATCGAACGTCTTCCGGCGGAGGACGTCGAGGCTCTGGCTGTCTGGCTGGAAGCTCGGAGAAAGCGCTGCGTCGCCAAACCTGTGGCGGACACTTGGCTGAACCAAGCGCGAGGAGCAGCGCGACCGGGATTGAGCACGGCCGACGTCATGGCTCTGACGCGCGGTGACGAATGAGTGGCTTCCTGTTTGACACGAATGTGTTGCTCGACATCGCCACGGCGGATGAGACGTGGTTGGCTTGGTCCGAAGAACAATTTCGCACGGCCCCGCGGTGTTGCGTCGCTCAAGTTCTCATGCAATCGCGGAACACCTGATCGAGCGCTGGTACGAAACGCGCCATCATGTCGAACTGCGACACCATCAGGTCAACGAACTTCTGACCATCACCTTCAGAAATCGCACTGTGGAGTTCCCGTTTCGTTGGACCGGGAAGCCAAATCAAACTTTCCCTTTCCCCTTTGTCTGCGAATTCAGTCTCCTTCAATTCTTCGGCGGTCAGAAGTTCGTTTGCTGCCGCGTTCACAATCACCCGCGCCGCGTCGAAGTCGAGTTTGATCTTTTTCGAAATCCACAAGGGCGCAATTATCACTGCTGGGTCGGCTTCCTTTGCTGCCAGTTCCTCGATTCGAATATCCCACACCCTGAGACCTGATGGCCATTTGCTGTCATCACAGGGCCACTCCTTCCGCCCTAACCCCACGGAACCAGAACCCCCGGATCGCGGCAGATTCACAGCGCTTGCATTCAGTTCGGGATGTGTTTCAACAACGGCATCGATGGTTCTCTGGATTAGTTCCTTATATTTGGCGCGTACACGCCCCATTGACTCTTCGAGAAGTCGGGCATCTTCCCAGTGCTCAAGTAAGTAACGCTCAGCCTCGTTCATCAGTTCTTTGGGCATCAATGTCCTCGTTTCGGTCTTGCACCACGATGAATTGCCTCAACGCCCAGGCGTAGTGGGCCGTGAAAATCCGGACGTCGGATGGTATCGCTTTTTCGGCGAACCGTTCCAAAACACGAACAACTCGTCCCCATGCAATTCCGACGAAGTTGGGATTCATGGGCTTCGCCCCGCGCGGAGTCAGGAACAACGCGCGGACATTCGACATGTCCACGTTCAGTTCTATTGCCCTGCGTTGCAAGTCCGACCATTCGCGATCTGTTTGGTCACGACCTTCGCCGGACCAAATCTTGTTCTCGATGTGAATGATAAATCGTTCTCGGCACGCAATCTCAATATCGACGATCGACTCGTCACCGATGGATTCGCGCGTGACCCAATACTTGGAAGCTGCCCAGTCGATTGGCAGACCGAATTCACAAAGGAAAAGACGAAATCCGAGACTTCCTTGCGCGTGTGTTCCGAGCTTGAACATGTCGTGATCGAGCAACCACGCCAGAACCATGCCGTGCCGAACTTCATTCCCAGTTAACCGCAAGACATCCAGGACGTTGAAGTCGTCGGCCAGTTGTTCTTGATGCTGGCGGTATCGTTCGAGGGCATTTCCGAATCCAAGGAGTAATGAACCAATCCGACTATGACTGTCCGCCGCTGACTTCTTTTCCGACACATCAACTCGGTCAAGACGCTCGCAGAATTGGTCCAGGACGGTACGAATCCGCGCAGTGGCCGAGGCGCTCAAGCCGACATCGCGAGAGGCACGCTCTTTGAAACCAATAAGAAGCTGAGAGAACCGATCACGAGAGTAATTGGATTCTCGGAAACTCAGCCCATCTTGATTGCTCATGGCAACATCAATCGAAAAAAATGATTTCGCAAATTCACTTCTAAATGCGCCGGTGGAGCCGAGTGGGGTCGGCTCCCGCCGACCAATGTTGGGAACGCGGCATTGGCCGGCAGGAGCCGGTCCTACTGCTGGCTTGCCGTTACTTGTTGAAGGGCTGTGATCAACTTTTCGGCCCACACGGCTTGCGTGGGAGTCAGCGGCGGTTCGGGTGGTTGGTCGTAGCGGAGGCGGCGGCCATAGTCGCTGCGGTCGTAAACCGTGTTGAGGACCGCTTGCAGATCGAGCGGAATGTCGGCGTCCCCTTTGCGGAGCGGAATTTGAATCTCTGGCAAGCGTTGCTCCAGTGGCACGAGCCACCAATCGGCGGTCGGGCGGATCGGCTCGCGGCTGACGGCGATCAGATAATCACTCGGCGGAAGCTTCGCGTAGCTTCCAAATCGTTCGCCTCCGCGCAACAAGTCAATCTCGACAAAATGAGCAGACGAGTCGAGGACGTTGTTGCGTTTGCGGATGTAATGCCGACGCCCTTTCGACCCGCGTGTCTTGTTCGCAGGTGAAAGCAACTCGATGACGGTCACGATCCGATTCTTGTCAACCGTGCGGATTTCGACGCGACTCTCGCGAAATTCGATCGGCTCGACGATCGGCGCTTGCAATGTGGCCGTTGATCTTTGAACCGCGCTGGCGCTTTGAGCCGCCCGTTCTAAAATCTTCTGGTGTTCGCGAATGATGGCGTCTGGGACGATCACGCGAGTGATGGGGTCATCTGGCTGACAGACGTAAAGTCGCTCCTCAATGTCGGCGTAGTATTTCTTCGGCAGGCTCGCATTCAGGGCGTCGCCAATCGCGGTGATGAGGTGGGTATGAACTCCTGGCCAGTGCCAAGGATGTTCGAGCCACGGGTCCATTCCGGGAAACGGCGACGGCATGATGTTGACCTCGCACTTGTGGATGGCTTGATCGAGACTCGGACTATTGTAACAGGGCAAAAAAGTCTCAACTCAGTGCAAAGTGACGAGTGCAGAGTGCAAAGTGCAAATTTGCGAAGAACGCTGTTTGGTTTCTCCCTCATTTTTCACTTTGCACTCGTCACTTTGCACTTTGCACTTTGCACTTTGAGTCGTCATCAAATGTCTTTCCCCAGCAGGCGCGCGACTTCGTACACGTCTTTGTCGCCTCGGCCGGAGAGGCAGATCACAACGATGTCGTCTTGGCTCCGTTGGCCGGCGGTCTTGATCGCTTGAGCGATCGCGTGCGAGCTTTCGATGGCGGGCAGGATGCCTTCGAGCTTCGCCAGCGTTTGGAACGCGGCGAGGGCTTCGTCGTCGCGGATGTTGACGTAGTTCACTCGACTGGAGTCTTTCCAATAGCTGTGCTCCGGGCCGACGCCGGGATAGTCGAGGCCGGCGGAGATCGAATGCACCGGCATCGTTTGGCCGTCGGCGTCTTGCAGGACGTAGCTGTAGCTGCCGTGCAGTACTCCTTTGTTTCCGAAGCTGAGCGTGCTGGCGTGATCGCCGGGCTTCGGGCCTCGGCCTCCCGCTTCGACGCCGGTCAGCGCGACCGAGTCATCCTCGACGAACGGATAAAACATCCCGGCCGAGTTCGATCCGCCGCCGACGCAGGCGATGACTTCGCTCGGCAGGCGGCCTTCGAGGTCGAGGCACTGCTGTCGAGCTTCCTTGCCGATGATCGATTGAAAATCGCGGACCATCATGGGAAACGGATGCGGGCCGACGACGCTGCCGATGATGTAGTGCGTGT
>CAZILR010000209.1:0-8310 GCA_964539995.1 uncultured Planctomyces sp. | reverse complement strand
CATCCGCATCCAAGGGGGCGAGATTCGCAACTTCCAAGTCACCGGCAACGACATCGAATACAACAACAACCGCGCGATCGGCGTCCCCGATGCCGACGCCGAGCCAACCGCCGAAATTTACATCGACGTCGAAGACGGCACCGTCCGGGAAGGAACGATTTGCAGCAACACGATCCAGGCGACGTACAGCCCCAACGGAGCCAACATCCGCTTCATCGGCAGCGGCTCGAAGGGCAATCATCGTGCCGGCATGTGGACCATCGCCGGCAATCTGATCGGCAGCCAGGCCACCAACATTCATCTGACGTCGGCGTTGGGCTTCGCGATCTCCGGCAACTACATCTACAGCGGTCACGAACGAAACATCGTTATCGAAGGCTCGCGCAGCATCGCCATCGGAGCCAACACGCTCGGCCACAACCCCGACTACGGCGACAAAGAACTCTCGACTGGCATCCGCTTCGTCGACTGTGAGGACTGCACTGTCACGGGCTTGATCATCCAAGACGCTCTCGCTGGTCAGAACACGGTCACCGGAGCGGTCGCGAACAAAAAAGATGGACTGATTGAACTCGTCCGCTGCCGTCGCATGAATCTCACTGGCTGTCAAATTCTTGAAGGCACTCCAAATGGTATTGCGTTAGACGATTGCTCTGACACTCTGATCTCCGGCTGCACCGTGTTGGATCATCGCTCGCCTCGACTTATGAAGCACGCTATCGTCTGGCGCTCAGGTCAGCAGGCAAAGACAGGGAATTTGATTCACGGTTGTCGCATTGGCACTGGAAGCGATGGCAATATGCAACTCGCGGCCGGGGTTCGACAATCTGAGAACGTGCTGGACTAGGGACTTCCGGAACCGTTGCTCCAACGGATTGGAGGACTGTATGCCCATCGAATTACCGCCTTCGACGACGACTCCCGACTTTCAGGTTCTGTTCGAGTCTGCGCCAGGGTTGTTCCTCGTCTTGACTCCGGATCTCGTGATCGTCGCGGTCAGTGATGCCTACTTGCGAGCGACGATGACCAAGCGAGAAGCGATTCTCGGTCGAGGCATTTTCGAGGTCTTTCCCGACAACCCGAATGATCCGAACGCCACGGGTGTTCGTAATCTAAGGCTCTCTTTGGAGAGAGTCCTCAAGGGGCGAGTCGCGGACACGATGGCGGTGCAAAAATACGACATTCGCCGTCCCGAATCGGAAGGAGGCGAGTTTGAAGAACGGTATTGGAGCCCGGTCAACTCTCCTGTGTTGGGGGCAAACAATGAGATCGCTTACATCATCCACCGAGTTGAGGATGTGACGGAGTTCGTCCGCCTCGAAAAGCGAGGTATCGAGCAGGAGCAACTCACCCAGGAACTGCGCACCCGTGGCGATCAAATGGAGGCCGAAATCTTTCGGCGGGGGCAGGAGATCATCCAGCGCAAACGGGCCGAGGAAGAACTTCGGGAGGCCGAAGAGCGGATGCGTTCGATCGTGGACCATGTGGTTGACGGGATCATCAGCATCGACGAACGCGGCACGGTGGAGTCCTACAACCCAGCGGCAGAGATGATCTTCGGCTACTCGGCGTCCGAGGTCATCGGAAAGAACGTCAAGATGCTGATGCCCGACCCCTTCCACAGCGAGCATGACGGCTACCTCGCCAACTACTTGCGCTCGGGCGAGGCGAAGATCATCGGCATCGGGCGAGAAGTCATCGGCCGTCGGAAAGACGGTTCGACATTTCCGATGGATTTGGCCGTCAGCGAGTTCCACCTGGGACAACGCCGCTACTTCACCGGGATCGTTCGGGACATCTCCGAGCGTAAGCAAGCGTCACAAGCCCTGCAAGAAAGCGAGGTGCTTTTCCGAGGCGCGTTTGAATACACCAACGTGGCCATGGTTCTGACCGACATGAATCATCGCTTCGTGCGGCTGAATGCCGCATTCGCGCAACTGTTCGGCTATTCCGAATCCGAAATGTTGCGATTATCGATGCCCGAGATCACTCATCCGGACGATCTCGCCGACAGCCTGGCGCAGCGAGACCGGTTGCTCAGTGGAGTGAGTCCCTTCTTCCAGATGGAGAAGCGATATTTGCACAAGGACGGGCACGTCCTGTGGGGTTTGACGAACGTCTCGCTCGTGCGTGACGCGAGCGGTCAGCCGGTTCTGTACGTCGGCCAAGTCCAGGACATCACCGAACGCAAACAGGCGGAGGCGATGTTGCAGGAGCGCTCAGTTCATGCCGCTCTAGGTGCCGACGTGGCAATGGCCTTTACCAGCCGCGAATCGCTACGAGAGATTCTGCAACATTGTGTCGAGTCGATGGTCCGCAACCTGGATGCCGCCTTCGCACGCGTGTGGACACTCAATGAGGCGGACAATGTGCTCGAACTGCAAGCGAGTGCGGGGCTTTACACGCACATCGACGGGCCTCATGGCCGGGTGCCGGTCGGCAAGTACAAGATCGGTTTGATTGCCCAGGAAAGAAAGCCGCACCTGAGCAACGATGTCTTGCACGATCCGAGGGTCAGTGACCCCGAGTGGGCGAAGCGGGAGGGCATGATTGCGTTTGCCGGGTATCCCCTGCTCTTGGAAGACCGAGTCGTGGGGGTGATGGCCATGTTCGCTCGCAAGAACTTGAGCAGCACCACGCTTCAGGCCATGTCAACTGTCGCGACTCAGATCGCACTCGGCATCGAACGCAAATTAAACGAAGAGGCGTTACGAGAAAGCGAGGGGCGGATTCGAGAACTCACTGAGCACGTCGACCAAGTTCTCTGGACGATCGATGTCAAGGAATCCAAGGTTCTGTATGTCAGCCTCGGCTACGAGAAAATGTGGGGCCGCTCGTGTCAAAGCCTCCTCGACAACCCCCAATCTTACATGGAGGGCGTGCATCCTCTGGACTTGGAAATGATGAACCGCGCCAACGCCGTCATGTTTCAAACCGGCTACATTGATGTGGAGAGTCGCATCTTGCGACCCGATGGGACGACGCGTTGGGCTTGGGTCAGAGGCTATCCGGTTGCGGTCGATGGTCAGATTCTGCGCATCGTGGGTGTGGTTGAGGACATCACCGAAAAGCGCCGGCTGGCCTCCGAGCGGGACGCACTTCTTTCCCGGCTTCAACTCCACCTCAAGCGGTTGCCGCTGGCCTATGTCCGTTTCGATTCCGATCTTTGCGTCATTGATTGGAATCCGACCGCCGAAAGAATCTTCGGATACACGAAAGAAGAAATGCTGGGGGAAGGCCCTCCGTATGAGAAATTCGTCCCCCGTGCGTTTTGGGTAAAGGGACAAGAGATACGCACCCGCATCCGTGCTGGCGACATGGAAGCCCATTCAATCAACGAAAACCTCACCAAAGACGGACGCACCATCACCTGCCAGTGGTTCAACACGCCGCTCATGGACGACGATGGGCAATTCGTCGGCTTCCTCTGCCTGGCTCAAGACATCACTGCGCAGAAATCTTTGGAAGCTCAGTTCCAACAGGCGCAAAAGATGGAAGCCGTGGGACAATTGGCTGGCGGTGTCGCCCACGATTTCAACAACCAACTGACGATCATCACCGGTTACGTCGAACTTCTGATTGAGACTCTTCGCCCCGATGATCCTGCCCAGCAGTTTCTGGAGGAAATCAAAAAGGCCGGGGAACGGTCCGCCTCGCTGACGCGGCAGCTCCTGGCGTTCAGCAGAAAGCAAGTCATCGTTCCGCAGATCCTTGATCTGAATGGCGTCATCCAAGATACCGAAAAGATGCTCCGTCGCGTCATTGGCGAAGACATCGAGTTCATCACGCTCCTGCATCCTCAGTTAGGCAGTGTCAAAGCTGACCCCGGACAGTTGGAACAAGTCCTGTTGAATCTTGCGGTCAATGCCCGCGATGCCATGCCTCAAGGCGGCAAGCTCACCATCGAAACCAACAACATTGAACTTGATGAAGAGTACGCCAAGACCCTCGCCGGCGTCCGACCAGGGCCGTATGTCAGGTTGGCGTTGACCGACTCTGGAGTCGGCATGACGGCCGAGATCAAGCGACACATTTTTGAGCCCTTCTTCACCACCAAGGAAGTCGGGAAGGGGACCGGATTGGGCCTGGCTGTCGTCCACGGCGTCGTCAAACAGAGCGATGGGCACATCGAGGTTTATAGCGAGCCAGGAATTGGTACCTGCTTCAAGATTTACCTGCCTCGCATCCAACCACTCGCCAAGCCAGGAAGCTCCTTGAAGGGGCTTGCCTCCAGACCTCGTGGCACCGAAACCATCCTTCTCGTCGAGGATGAAAGCATCGTGCGCGGTTTGGCCCGTCATGTACTTGAAGAATTTGGCTATACGGTGCTCGCCGCGGGTAACAGTGATGAAGCCCTGAGTCTCTGCGCGAAGTACCAAGGACCGATCCACTTGCTTTTGACAGACGTGGTGCTGCCGGGGCTGGGAGGCCGTCAGGTGGCGGAACAAGTGATCGCCCTGTATCCACAAATCAAAGTGCTCTACATGTCGGGGTACACCGACGACACAGTGGTCAGGCACGGCATCCTGCATAAGCAGGTCAACTTCCTGCAGAAGCCATTTTCACCGACGGAATTGGCCCAAAAAGTTCGCCAAGTGCTGAATTGACTCCACACCAGAAATCCGGCACGCATCATCCAATCCGGATCATCATTTCAATCGGCCCACGAACTTAGGCCCGTTTGTGAGCTAGTCTTTGGGGCATTCCAGCGACGGATCGAGCGGCGACTTGATGGCCACTGACCGACGTGTTGACTCGCTGGTGTCGTTGAATGGGATTTGAGGCGCTATGGCTGTCACATTATTTCAAGACGAACTTGCTGGCGATCGGACATCGCTCTTGGAGGAAGCTCAGGAGCCACTGGCGATCTCCGGCGCTCGGCACTTGTTGTCGGAATTGCGAAAGTCGTTCGTCATTCGACCTCAAGACTGGAACAACCTGTCCGAGATGGCCCGCGTCGAGTTGCGACTCGTGAGAGACGTGGAAGAACTGCTTCAACAACTCGTCCTCCAAAAATTGATCACTGACTACCAAGCCATCCGAATTCGCTCTGGCAAGACGTTCGGATTGATCCTGGGCAACTACCGAGTGGTGAGGCATCTCGGTCGGGGAGGCATGGGAGACGTCTTCCAGGCGGAGCACCTTCGTCTGCCTCGAATCGCGGCCATCAAAGTTCTCTCTTTCGCGGAGGATTGCGATCCGAATCTCTTGCTGCGATTTGAAAACGAGGTTTGGAGTGTCGCCCAGTTGCAGCACCCCAACATCGTGGGAGCCATCGACGCGGGCGAGGTTCCCAATCCAGATCCCGACTCGCCCAGCCTGCACTATTTCGTGATGGAGTACATCCCCGGGCAAGACTTGCAGGACTACGTCGAAAGCCACGGCCCGCTGTCTCCCGCCAAAGCCTGCGACCTGATTCATCAACTGACCAGTGCTCTCGTCGAGACGGAAAAGCACAACCTGATCCATCGCGACATCAAACCTTCCAATGTTCAAGTGACGCCTGAAGGTGTCGCCAAGCTGTTGGATTTTGGTTTGGCACGTCAACTGCGAGGTCGGCTCACAGAGCCGGGTGTCACGCTGGGCACCATCGACTACCTGGCTCCAGAACAGGCGCGGGATGCAAGCTCTGTGGACATTCGCGCCGACATCTATGGCTTGGGTGGCGTCCTGTTTTGGTGCCTCACGGGCCAAACACCGTTTCCATCAACCGGAAACGTGGTGCATGACTTGTTGAATCGTCTCAGGCAATCGCCTCCGTCGATCCGCACGTTTCGACCTGAACTGCCCGAAGAACTAGATGCCGTTGTCACTCGCATGATGGCGGTGGAGCCGGGTGACCGGTTTCTGACACCACAAGCCGTGATGCGTGCCCTGGCCCCATTTCTTCAGTCAAACTCGCACAACTACGCCTGCGTTTCTCGCGATGAAACGGTCATCGACCTTCAACTTCATTTGCAGGAGAGCGAGCCTGAAGAACCGCGTCCGCGTCAAGCATTGATCGTCGATGATGAGCCGAACATTCGCAAAATGACCATGTTGGCGCTGCAATCGGATGGAATTCATTGCGATCAAGCCGGTAATGGTGCGGCGGCGCTCCGTGCGATCGCCACCAAAAACTACGACCTGATCTTGTCGGACATCGACATGCCGGAAATGACCGGCCCCGAGTTGCTCCAGCACTTGCGACAGAAGCCTCCATGCCCGCACCTCAAGATCATCCTGTTTTCGGGACGAGCCAGTCCGAATGAGATGGCTCAGTTGATGGCGGCTGGTGCGGATGACTATCTCACAAAGCCATTGAGCATCATGCAGCTTCGCACTCGCGTCAAAGCCGCTTTGCGACTCAAGGACGCTCAGGACGGATCGGACCTGCTCAATCACAATCTGTTGGTCGCCAACCAACAATTGTTACAACGCCTGACAATGCGCGAACGAGAATTCGTTCAGGCCCGCGATACCCATGTGCGAGCGTTGCAAGGGCTTGAGATGGACCGAACTCAAGAAGAAGCTGAGTATCCTGTCGCGAGTTGTTGAATGAACCGTTTTAAGGAAACACGGATGGAGACTTTCGCCGCGCAGGTCGGTTACCTGCCTCACGGATCGGACATTCTGCCAGCAATTCGCCGCCTGCTGACCGAAGCCGGCATCACGTTTCGCGAAGTGCATCACGAACCGACGCGCACGTCGGAAGAATCGGCGAAAGCTCGCGGCGAGGAATTGCGGATCGGCGGCAAAGCGCTGCTGATGAAAGGGGACGACGGCTTCCGACTGTTCGTGTTGCCGGCCGATCGCAAACTCGATTCTGGTGCGATCCGTCGCGAGTTCGGTTGGAAGAAGATGCGATTCGCCACGCCGGAAGAGTTGAATGATCTGACCGGACTCGTCCCCGGCAGTGTGCCGCCGTTCGGACCACCGATCCTGCCGTTCGAGTTGTGTCTTGATCAGTCTGCGACGCAGAACCCACGCATCGCGTTCAATGCCGGATCGCTGACCGATTCGATCATCCTGTCGATGAGCGACTACCTCGCGATCGCCAAACCGAGCCGAGCCTTCGCGTTCTCAGAAGTCGCCTCGTAGGCCCGTCACTCCGCGACAGGAATGCCGAGCGCGGCACAAGCTTCGTCTGTTAACGTCGTCCGACATTCGGCTGTCCTGTCGCGGAGCGACAGGACGACTATCGGCGTTGCGGGCTGTATGGCCACTGCTCGACTTGTTGCTGCGGCGGCACCGACGGGGTGTTCCAAGTCGGTGCCGAGTTACCCCACGCCGGAACGCCTTGCGTCTGTGGAACGGACATCGGTGCCGACGACGAGAACGGCATCTGCATCGATGGGTTGGGTACGCCGGAAGTAATCGTCGGGATGGCATGGCTCGGCATCGGTCGAGACATGGCCGCTGCTTGCTGCTGATACGCGACCTGTTGCAGGGCCGACTGCTGCCGCATCTGTTCTTGGATCAGCGCCAGTCGAGCTTCCAGTTCCAACCGTTGTTGGGTTTGCTTGGCGGACTCTTCGGAGAGCTTTGTTTCGAGCGCCGCTTTTTCACGTTTTGTTTTTTCCAAGTCCGCCAGCAACTGTTTCACCGAGTCGTCTTGCGCGGCTGGCTTCGTGGACGTTGCGGGAGCCGAGGTTCGCCGAGCCGTTTGAGTCGTTCGGCTGGACGATTTCGAGCGACTGGCCTGACTCGTTTGGCGGCCTCCAAACAATGGCCGTGGCCGAGACGACGTCTCGTAGGGGGTGCGTTCCCTCTGTGCCGGTTGCGGCGGAACCGTCAGAGTCGGTCCTTCTTTGTCGGGTTGTGCCGGAGGCGGCGCGGCGGGCTGCGGAACTGATTCGATCGCAGGCTCTTCGTAGTGAGCCGAGCCGCTCGTGTCGTAGTCTCTCATGCCCCAGCGTGGTCCGCTGTGGCATCCCACCAACGTCAACGTCAACACACACCAAGCGATCGTCCGCATGGCAGAACCTCCGAGAAGCCTCGGCGCGGACCAGATGCCCGACACCTCACGGCTTATCGGACCATATCGGGCGGAGCGATCCGCACGTTGAGCCGCGTCGGCAACATCGGCTTTCGCGGCATGAGCTGCTGGCTCGTAGAACGCACAGCTTTCGCAGACTGTGAGCCTTAACAGCATCGTGTCGGATGCGCCTCGCATTCGACCGATGCGAGATGCGGCCATGCCACAAACGCACGAAGCCGAGCGGCCTCTCCAGACCGCTCGGCTTCGGTGTTGATTTGAGTTCGCCGGATCGGTCGCCTCTCTCCAAGCGACCGACCTGTTGCCTCACCCTTCCCTCTTCGCCTTGCGGC
>CAZILR010000208.1:0-8326 GCA_964539995.1 uncultured Planctomyces sp. | reverse complement strand
CGTGGAGTGTGAAAACAAACGGGATTCGTTCGACGTTCGGCTTTCCTGTCGCGGAACGACAGGGCTACTTTTGAAAAAATCACTGCCTCTACGGATTGCGGCTCGGCAGCGATGGCGAAAGATCGCCCGCCGCCAGGTGCGGCTGCGGTATCGCGGAAGTTGTGAGCGACGCTTTTTTGACCGATTTGATGAGCATCGTTCCCAGCGAACCGCCCAGCAGAGCGGGCAGGAACACGATGTCACCAGCCACCGCGACGGCGATGATCGCCGCCATCAGCCAGCCGAAACGGCTGATGAGCACCAAGTCGGCGGGATAGAGCATCAACATGCCGAGAGCGAGGACCGCGCTGGTTTCCCAAATCGCGGGGCCGCTGTGTCCAACCGCCAGCGCGATCGAATCCTCACGAGTCTTGCCGTCTTCGATCCCTTTGCGGAACCACGTCAGTTTGTGCAGCGTGCCGTCCACGCCGATCCCCATCGCGATTGAAGCGGTCATCATCGTGCCGATATCGACAGCCACGCCGAAGTACGAAATCAAACCGAAGATTTGTCCGATCGGATAAACATTCGGCAGCATCGTGAGGAAACCCGCCGCGACGTTCCGCACGGCGAAGATCATCACGATCATGATCGACAGATACGCGAGACCAAAACTGCTGATCTGACTGTCCAGCAGAGCCTGTTGCGTGTGAAGAAAGACCGGCACCATCCCGGTGACGACGTGATTGGTGCCGTCGTGTCTCTTCAACACCGACCGAGCAATGCCGTGAATTTCTTGGATCAACTCACCGAAGTCGGCATCGGACATGACAAGGCATTGCGCCGTGATCCGCCACAATTCGTCACCCGCTTGATTCAACTGCGCGTCGCCGGGGCGAAGCAAATCGTGAGGCTGGTCTGCCACCACGAAGAACGTCTTTGTGCCGGTGACGCCAACTTCCTTGAGTCGTCGCTCGATCTCCGTGGCTTTGCGGTGGTAGCCCATCTTCGTGAGCGTACCGGCCTCTGCTCCAGGTTTTTCGGTGACTGGGCGGAAGTCGGGCAAGGCGATCGCGCCACTGATCTCCGGGTGCTGCCGCATCCGGTTTTCGATGTCTCGCACCACTTCCAGCCGTTCGAGAAAGTTCAGCCGCCCTTGGGAAACCGTGTCGAACCGCACGATCAAATCGACCGGCACGATACCGGCGAGATTCTCCTCCACGAAGTTGTAGTCTTGCACCACGGGAGCCTCGGCTGGGAAAAACCGAATCACCTTCATCTCCGTTCGGAACCATTTCAATCCGATGACGCAGGCGATCGTGGCCAGCGTGTAGCCCCACACGATCCAGTGCCGTTCGCGACAGCACCAGCGGCCGAAGTTCTCCCACTTGGTGGAGTCAACCTCCGAAAGTTTGGGCGGCTGGAACGGGATCAGTTGAATCAACGCCGGTAGCAAATAGAGCACCGCGCCGACACCGAACACCGAACCGACCGCCGAGTAGATTCCAAAGTCGCGAGCCGGAGTGAGACTGCTGCTCAGCAACGACAGTAAGCCGATGGCCGTCGTCACCGTGGCGAACAGACAGGGAGCGCCGGCCATCCTCGATGCCTCAACCGCCGCGTTCCCCAAGTTGTGGTACGCGGCGTGACGCCAATAGTGCGCGACGTGAATCGCTCCCGACATGACCACGACCAGCAGGAACGTCGGCATCAACACCATGACCATGTTCATGCTGCCGCCAGTCGCCGGGACCAACGCGATCGTCACGAACACGGTGAAGTACGACACAAACAACACCAAGAGCGTCAGCTTCACGCTGCGAAGCATCGTGAACGCGACCAGCACGCCGATCAACGCCGACATCCCGATGACCGAGCGTTTCCAAAACTGACTGGCCGGCACTCCACGATTCCAGACGGCGGACAACACACCGTCATTCAGCGCCGTCGTCGCGACAGGCCGGCCACTCAAATGCAGTTGTTGCGGCGGCACGCCCACGTCGATGGCCGTTTGCCGGATCAATTTCACCACCGTCGAGAGATCGGCCTCGCCCGCTTCGCTCAAGACGACCGACAGCGCGACCGGCGAACCCAACGCTTGAAAACAATCCTCGACCTGCGGCGGTCCTGCTGGAGACTCGGTCGTCGGACTCCCCTTCAAACTCAGAGCCAACTCACGCAGTTTCGAGTGGTCAGTGCCGATCCATTTTCCCTTCCAGCGGAGCTGGAAATCGTGAAACGGAATCGGATCAAACTCCACCACTGGCGGATCGTTCGGCAGTGGCTCGGCGAGTGCCAATTCCTCAGCCGCCTCGAACTCCTGCGCGGCTGGGAGCACTTGCAAATCGACACTCAATTGAGCTTTCGCTTTCGCCACCAGCTCGCGTGTGACTTCTTTTTGCCGCTGACGGCCGGCCGCCGTCAAACGAATCTTGAAGGCTCCAGTGCCGACCAGCGTTCCCTCCAATCGTTGGATCGCCTCATCCCGCTCGACGCCGTTCTCGACCATGCGAGCGATCACGCCCATCGGCGTTACCACGCGAGCCACCTGCTTCAGGCCGCCCCGACGACTCCCTGTCTCGTCGAGCTTTCCTTCCAACCGTTCAGCCAGTTGAGCGATGCGCGGGTCTCGAAGAGTGCTGTCATCCCAGGCCACGAACACGCTGTCTCCGGCATCCAAGCCGAATTGCTTCATCGACCACTTCAACGTCACCGCGTTCGGATCGTCGGCCGGCAACCAGTGATCGATGTCGTTTTCCATCCGCATGGAACGCAGCGACCAAGCACACAGCGGCACGATGAAGAGGATGCCCAGGAACATCCACAGCGAGAGGCTGTTCCCCCACCGGTCGTGCTTCTCCAAAAAGTGGCTCATAGAATTTGCTGTCCGTGCTGGACCATCGCACTCGATCTGTGTGCGACCGCGCCCGAAATACTTCCGTGCTTTTGTGAGCGGCGGGTTCTAGCAGGATCGGCTCAAATCCGTGAAGTGCGTTTGGGCTGAGGTTCGTGACTCCGTCTCAATCGAAAGGTGCGCGGTTCCGGCTTGTCGGCCTTCAGCAACGGGAACTCAGACATCCTGCGGTCGTCACGCGACTCTGTTGGCCGAGACGGAGCCAACAACTCTCCGAAAACGGGAGCCGGCTTGTCGCGGATTCACGGGTGTTTTGGCGGTTTGACATGATTCAGAATGTCTTCGACCGTCAGGTCGTGACGCCAACCATTCATCCAGCGGCGGATGATGGTTGCGGGGACTCGGTGCGTGTCGCGAGTCGTGTCGGCCAATTTATTCGCCCAAGCATCCAGCAGCTTACCGTCCACATATTGCTGGTACTTCAGCAAGACGCGGAGTTCCTGCCACCAGGAAGAGTCGGGTTCGGCCAGTTCGACGTGATAGTCATGTTCGACGGCGTAGACGGCGTACTCGCGAGTCTCTGCATTCAGGCCGTTGCCGCGATCGACGACGATGGGTGAAATCCCTTGTGTGATCGCGTCTCGGAACCTCGACAGGTTCCACTCGCGAGCGGCCGGTAGCAAAGCTTCGCGGAAGTCGTACCGCTGAGGATCGTCACCGACATGGGTGTAGAAGTACTGATCGGTTTCCAACACGACTCCAGTCGTCCCGGCCAGTCGCTGGGCCATGTGGCTTTTGCCACACGCCGGAAGTCCTCGCATGAGATAAACGATTCTGTGCGACATGACGATGACGCTCTTGGAAGCCATGAAAAGAGGCCGCCCGGCAATGTGTCGGGCGGCCTCTTGGTTTTCAATCGTCCAGTACGTTGGCATGCGGTCGTCGAGCAGAAGATCCTTGTCGCTGTTCGACCGGATCACGATGAACCTTGCTCCAAAATTCTCCTCGAAACTGAGCCGACAAAAAGTCAGGTCGTCTGCACCTGGATGCGGCGTGGCTCGACCTTCGGAGCCTTGGGGAGCACGACTTCCAACACACCGTTGTTGAGCTTCGCGGCGATGCGTTGATGATCGACTTCGTCACTGAGGATGAATGAGCGCAGGAAGTCGCCGGTCTCGTACTCCTGGTGCAACAAGCGGGCATTCTCCGGCACGGATGGTTCCATGCGGCCGAAGAGCGTCAGCTTGTTGTCCTGCACTTGCAGTTCCAACGTGTCGAGCGAAACGCCCGGCAAGTCGGCGCGCAGGATTAGTCCTTCGTCGGTTTCGTAAATGTCAATCGGCGGCGTGAAGACCAGCCGCTCGACAGGCGGACGCGGGGCCGGAGCGTTTCCATTCTTGGCGGATTGAGTCAGTTCAGTGGTCATGGCGAATGCCTCCGAGGTCATTCCGTGCCACGGCTGACACAGCCGTGGCACGGAAAAATCAGGTTCCGAACGCGACAGGAATTTGGCGCGGCTTCACTTCTTCCGCTTTGGGCAAATGAATCTTCAAGATGCCGTTGACGAACTCGGCCGAGAGGTTGTCGGACCTCACCCGGTCGGGCAGCGAGATCGAGCGTTGCCAGACTCCGCGCGGGCGTTCCTGGCGGCGGTAGCGTTCCTCGGCCGCGCCATCAGGGCTGACGTGGCGGCCTGTCATCGCGAGCACGCCGTTGGCGATGGTCAGCTCCAACTCTTCGGATTTGACACCTGGCAACTCGGCCGTGATGAGATACTCCGTCGGCAGTTCGTACAGATTGACCGGTGGGTACTGACGGCCGAATCGCAGCCCCTGAAACGACAGATTGACGCTTTGCAGCAAGCGATCGACTTCGCGCTCCAGGTCGTGGAACGCATCCCAACTGTGTCCCCAACGAAACAGAGCCATGATTGTTCTCCGAATGACAGTTTGAAACGGACGGTCTCTTCAAAGGCAAAGGCTGTGCCGAGTGTTTCACGAGTCGCGAAAGTGGCACTCAAGCTCTTTTCACAAGAGCAGTTAGCGGCCAAAACTCGGCGCGGAGAATCGTCGCCATCAACTGCCAAGGTTGCAGGACTGTGGGCCAGATGGCCTACTGCCAGATTCGCCCGACGGTCGGTGTTTGGGTAAGCTGATTCGCTGAACCTCGTCACCCGCCCAGAAAGGCGATCATGGCCGATTTGAATCCGCATCATGCCGTGTATGTGGGCAGCTTCGATCCACTCACGCTGGGGCACCTCGACATCATCCGTCGCGGAGCCGCGCTGTTCGACAAGGTGACCGTCGGCATCGGCTTGAACCCGGACAAGCAGCCGTTGTTCACTCCAGAGCAGCGCGAATCGATGTGCCGGCAAGTTCTCGCGCCGTTGCCCAACGTCGAAGTGAAATGCTTCGAGGGACTCACCGTGAACTTCGTGCGCGAATGTGGAGCCGCGGTGATGCTGCGCGGCGTGCGAACGCTGACCGACATCGAACTCGAATTCACGTTGACGCTCGCCAATCGCGCGCTCGATCCCGCTATCGAAACTGTCTTCCTGATGGCGAGCGAAAAGTACTCGCACATTTCCAGCAGCCTCATCAAGCAGATCGCCAGCCTGGGCAAAGGGAACACGGCCGAGCAGCTCAAATCCTTCTTGCCGCGCGAGATCATCGAACCGCTGCTGGCGAAGGTCGCGTCGAAGTGACGGCTGCGCCGGTCGTGCGTCACGTCTTCGTGGATTCCGATCGTGCGGATTCGTTGTCGATTCGCAACACGTTTTGATGCGTTTGGTCATCGAAACACCGCCCGTTCCTTACAAATTCGTAGGCTATGCTTGCGTTAACTCGGCGGGCACTTCTTGGCCTGCTGTTTGCTATTCGCGGCGTGCGACTTCCGCACGAGAGGATTGCGATGAGGAGCGTGTTGATTTGCCATGTGGGCGCGCGGCTCGATCAATCGGCGTTGGCCGACTGGCTGGCATCGTTTTCCGAGTTGGCTGGAATCGTCGTGATTCAAGAGCCACGCGGCCGTCTGTGGCGGCGTATCAAAAATGAAATTCGTCGCAGCGGGCTGTTCCGGTTCGTTGACGTGCTCGCGTTTCGAGTCTTCTACCGACTGCTCCTCGCTCGGCGTGATCGAGCCTGGGAAGACACGGAGCTGGAACGGCTCGCTCGCTTGTATCCGACATCGGCGCAGCCCCCACGAATCTGTGTCACAGCGAGTCCAAACTCACCCGAAGCGAAAGCATTCCTGAGCGAGTCGGCTCCGGACGTTGTGATCGCGCGTTGCAAGACACTGCTCAAGCCGGAGGTGTTCTCGATCGCGAAGCTCGGCACGTTCGTTTTGCATCCGGGCATGTGTCCCGAATATCGCAACGCTCATGGTTGCTTCTGGGCGTTGGCCAACAACGAACCAGAGAAAGTCGCGGTGACGCTTCTGCGGATCGACGCCGGTGTCGATACCGGGCCGATCTACGGTTACTACTCGTGCGATTTCGATTCCGCTCGCGATTCGCACGTCGTCATTCAGGCCAAGGCGGTCACGTCGAATCTCGACGCGATCCGCCGCAAGCTGGAAGAGATCGAAGCGGGAACGGCGGTGCCCATCGAGACTCGCGGACGCGCGTCCGCCGTGTGGGGACAGCCGTGGCTGACGAAGTATTTTTCCTGGAAACACAAGGCAAGTAGGACTGCCCATGCGAGCTGCCACCCTGCTGTATCATGACGTCGTGCCGACGGGAGCACCGGAAACCAGCGGATTCTCCGGAGCCGTTGCCAATCGGTACAAGCTGACGCAAGAGACATTCGACGCTCACCTGCAAGCGATCGTCGGCCGTCCCATCTTGAGATGCGCGACTGCGGCGCAAATCCTGGGGGGCGAGACGACGACGGCTTGCCCATGCCTCTTCACATTTGACGATGGCGGTGTCTCCGGGTTGACCGAAATCGCCGAACGACTCGAAGCCTTTGATTGGCGTGGTCACTTCTTCATCACGACCGATCGCATCGGTGATCCCGGGTTTCTTTCGGCCGATCAAATCCGCGAACTGCATCAGCGAGGCCATGTGATCGGCACACATTCGTGCTCGCACCCGGAGCGGATCGACGCACTCAACGATGCCGACTTGTTGCGCGAGTGGTCGGAGTCCTCAGCCGTGTTGGCCGACATCCTGGGAGCGCCGACCTGGTGCGGTTCGGTCCCCGGTGGCTTCTTCTCGCTGCGCGTCGCCATCGCCGCACAACGAGCCGGACTGAAGCTGCTCTTCAACAGCGAGCCAACCTGCCGCTGGTCGAAATACAGCGCGATACACGTCGCCGGGCGACTGCCGATCGTGAATCACACATCGGCCGCGATGGCCGCGACACTCGCGGCGGGAGACGGACGAACGATCCTCCGCCAACAGCTCGTTTGGACCGGCAAGAAGTTCGCGAAGTCCGTCGCCGGAAACTTTTATCGCCAAGCCTCGGAGTGGTTCTTCCGTCGGCAAACGGCTTCCGTTTCATCAACGTAGTTACGCTCCTCCGGTCGTGTCCGAACTTCGTTTAACCGCAAGCCGCAGGCGTGCGCGAAAGCCGACCCAACGCGCGTGCCTGCGGCTTGCGGTTAAACGAGCCTCACCGAATCGAGAGACGACCGCTCCGCCACGGCCAGCCTGATGCTGCTTGCGACAGACTCGTTGAGACGGGACACTCCCTGCGAACCGACACTCGGACTCGCTTGGAGAAGACATCATGGTCAAAACCGCTTCCACGATGCTGCCGCTGGGAACAACGGCTCCTGATTTTTCACTGCCCAATGCCGATGGGCGAACTGTCTCGCTCAAAGACTTCAACGGCTCGAAGGGTTTGCTGGTCGCGTTCATCTGCAATCACTGCCCGTTCGTGGTCCACATCCGATCGGAATTCGCGAAGTTCGCTCGCGAGTACCAAGCCAAAGGGATCGCGATTGTCGGCATCAGCTCGAACGACGCCGCCGCGTATCCCGCCGATGGACCCGACAAGATGAAGGCCGAAGCCGCCTCGGCCGGCTACGAGTTCCCGTACCTGTTCGACGCAACACAGTCCGTCGCGAAAGCGTATCGAGCCGCCTGCACACCGGACTTGTTCCTGTTCGACGGCCAGCAGAAGCTGGTCTATCGCGGCCAGTTCGACGACAGCCGGCCGACCAACGGAGTTCCCGTCACTGGCTCGCATCTCCGCGCCGCGTGCGACGCCGTCCTCGCTGGCAAGACCATCGAAGAGGGCCAGCGGCCGAGCATCGGCTGCAACATCAAATGGCGACCCGGCAACGAACCCAACTACTTCACGGGCCAACCGGCGGAGTGATGCCCTACCTGTCCTTCTCCCTCTGGGAGAAGGTGGCCGAAGGCCGGATGAGGGACGAACAAGAGAAAGACGCCCTCCTGTCAGCCAGCGATCACGAGTAACAAAGGATCGTCTGTTGCTGCTAGACCCTCACCCCAGCCCTCTCCCAAAGGGAGAGGGAGCCGGAACT
>CAZILR010000207.1:0-8340 GCA_964539995.1 uncultured Planctomyces sp. | reverse complement strand
CGCCTCCCGGAAGAGTAACACCACACATCTCTCCCGGCTGATCTGGCTCGCCGAGCAACGCATCGACCAAAGCGGCCAATGATTGTCGGGCTACGGGGTCGTTCGTCGGCAGTCGCCCCTGAGGTAAAAGGCTCTGCGGACGAACGTGAAAAAGGTTGGAATACTCGGTGGCGTTGTCCCCCACGATGGTCAACGCCTCATCACACACAGCAAACGGAATCTGTCCCGACGCCAACAGCGCGCGGAACTCCGGCGCGTCGGGCAACGCGGTGAACTGAGTCTTCGCGGAACGGCCCACCAACTGCGTATCGCGACGACGCAAACAACGAATTTGAGAAGCGCCAATATCGAGTCCAACGCTCATGTGCCGCGCTCCTCTCGTTTTTGGAGGCTTTGTTTTTGGACGGCGGACAAAGCTCGGTCGAGCGGCCCGCCGGTCGTTTGTTGGGACGACATCTTCGCCGTCGTGGACACGATCTTGGATTCCGTCCCGGCCACTCCGGTTCGGTCGATGCGAAACTTCTGAGTCGCCGTGGCCGCTGTTCGCGACTCGGCCGGCGGCGGAGGAGTCTCGACATCCAATTCGTGATTTCTCGACGTTGAACTCGGAACTCGGAACTCGGAACTCGGAACTCTCACCGAATGCGGCTTTGGCAGTGCATGTCGCTGATCCATCCGAATCGTTTTCGGCGGTTGTGGCCGACCATGAAACTGCATCGGCGACGCGAACGGTACTTGCTCCTCGGTCAGCGGCAGTTGGTCGTCGATGATCTCGTCGAGCAACGCGCGACGCGGAACGGATTGTGGATTGCGTGTCGCGGTTGGCATTGGCCGAGTCGTCGCGTCTTGTGAAGGCTGAGCGGTCGATTGCGTACGGCGACGCAGTGAGAGACTGAACCCGATCAGTGCGAGCAGTCCGATTCCTGCGGTCAGGATCGGCGGCCAGATCGACCAGCTTGAGCCAGCTTTGTCGGCGGCGGCTTCCGCCTCGTCGAGGTCCGCGGCCGTCAAAGTCGTGTCGTTCGATTCATCATCCTTCGCGAGTTGAATCGGTCGCTTCTTGCCCTTGGCGTTGAGCAACGATGGTTCGGCTGTTCGGCTGTCGTCGTCGAACGGCGTCGAGTCATTCAACTCCGGAGCCGGTGCGTTGTCTTGAACCACATCGGTCGATGGGACATCGCGCGGTGACGGAGTCGATCCCTCAGCCGGTGGTGCATGCAGCATGTTGGAGTCACGACCGATTCGGTCCGGTGCCGTTGCGGTTCGACGTGGTGTTCCGCGGACGCCGCTCGGCCTTTTCGAGGCAGCGACTTCTTCCGCAGGTGGTGGCGGAACGTCCGCGACTTCCTCCGATGGTTCGACACTCGGTTGAGAAATGGGTTGAGCGGATTGCGGCAGCGGCGTCGAATCCGACCAAGCTCGGACAGACGGCTGTGAACGTGGCGATTGAGTCACGTCGGGCGAGAGATTGCCGCGCGGCGGATAAGGTTGCGTTGTGTCGCGTGATGGGGTGGGAGTGTCGGCATCGCGTTTGAGTTTGTACGGCTCTGGCAACGATTCGAGAGCGGCCGACTTCTTCACTGCATTCGGCGGGAAGATCAACACCGTCTCGGACACCAGCTTGGCGTCAGACCGAGGTTGTCCTTGAAAGCGTTGGCTCGACGGCGCGACGATCTTGATTTGCGACGCCAAACTTTGATCCTGCCCCATCGTCGCGAGGATTTCTTGGACGCTGGCACGTTCGTTGCGCAGCTTCAATACGACTGGCCGGTCAACCAAGTTCACAAAGCCGATCTGGACCGAATCGTCGGATGCCGCTTTCGCGTTTGTCGCACGTTGTCCGATTTGCGAAGGCTGAGCGTCGGCGATGATCAAGTCACCCGCCATCAACTCAAACTGAACCGCTCCCGAATACGAAGTCGTCGGCCCGGGACGGCCGTTGCGAATGACTCGGAACTGCCCAGAGGCATCTTTTGCCAAGCCACCGATCTCTTGCAGCAGATCGCCAAGCAAAGTGCCGCGCCGTTCGATCTCGTAAACCCCAGGTCGAGCGATCTGACCGAGCAACCCCACATACGGTTGTTGAGTCGTCTCAAGTGCCCACGAGACTTTCGGCTTCATCCGAATCGCACCGGCCATCTGCGCTGGCGATCCGAAAGGCATCTGTCCGGAAGTATTTTGCCCGGTCAGATTCTGACCAGAAGGCGATTGTCCGTTCTCACCGAACTGTGGATTGTTGGTGCTCGAAAAGGGTTGATTGACCGGTGGCCACATGCCGCTGCCGTTGAATCCGCGAGGGCTGAGTCCACCCGGCAACGAACCTGGAGTCATCATCGGGAAGCTGTCGCCGCTGGCCGGGTTGCCGTCGGGCGATCGTTGCATCATTCCGGGAGACGGTCCGAATTCGGCCGGCGAGTGATTGATCGGGCCACTGGACTGAAAGCCTCCGCCAACCCAAGCTTCCGGTCGGTGAATGAATCGCGTGTTGATGTCATCGCTGAGCGGCGGGTATTGATACGCCGAGGCCGCCGTGCCCCAAGAGGCACCTCCGACACCGCACAAGGCGGCGATCAGGCATGACCAGCGATAGCTCGGCATGAGCGTTCCTTAAGACTCGAAAACGATGCTCGCGCATCCTCAGCCCTTTGATCGGATAAGTCGGATCGGCCGCATCAGGCAATCTGGGATAACTTTGCCGGTTGCGCCGGGTTGCCCGATTATCGAAGAGGTGCGGGCATTCGGCGCTCGCTCTGGCCCTCCGAAACTCCCCAAATTCACACACACGGTCGGGTCGTGCCGATTGCTCGGAACGCTGCTGAGTGTTTCCGAATTGCCACAAGACGCCCGGTTCGCTGAGCCAAATCGACGGCAATCGTGACCTAGATTCGTAGCTGACGGTGGCTTGCCGGTCGCCGCGCGGAGAGTTCGCGCGGAATCTCCCGCGAGCCGCTGGCCTCTACGGAATTGCCATGATTCGCCCTGTGACCTCACTGCTCGAACCGAAGCGCCGGCTGGGTGACCTGCTGGTCAAGCGTGGCTATTTGAGCGAAGAGCAATTGCAGATCGTGCTCGACGAGCAGCGGTCGTCGCGCGGGGCGAAGTTGTTGGGCGAGTTACTCGTCGATCGCGGCTGGGCCAGCGAGGAGCAGGTGCTGGAATGCCTCGCCGTCGAGTTGAGTCTGCCGTACGTCAAACTCGAAAGTCGCTTGTTCGATGCCAAGATCGTGGACGTGTTGCCGCGCGATGTCATCGAGAAGTACACGGTTCTGCCGCTGTTCCGAGTCCGCAACACGCTGACCGTCGCGATCAGCGAACCGACCAACGTGTTTCTGGTCGAGCAGCTCGGCGAAGTCGCCAAGTGCGAGATTCAAGTCGTCATCGCCGCCGCCAAAGATATCCGCCGTATGGTGCAGACCTATCTGCCCAACGAGCGGGTGTTCGTGATCGACGACATCATCGACGACGCGAAAGACGACGCCGTCAAGCTGATCGAGGAGTCGGTCGAAGACATCGCCGCCGTCGCCGACGCGGCCGGTCAAAGCCCGATCATCAAGCTCGTGAATTACATCCTCTACAATGCCGTGAAGGACAAGGCCAGCGACATCCACATCGAGCCGGGTGAGCGGCTACTCCGCGTGCGGTATCGCGTGGACGGCGCGTTGTACCAATCGCTCGAACTGCCGATGAATCTTGCACCGGCGGTCGCCTCGCGCATCAAGATCATGGCGACGCTCGACATCAGTGAGCGGCGACTGCCGCAAGACGGCCGCATCCATGTGATGATGGAAAGGCATCCGGTCGATCTGCGTATCAGCACGCTGCCCGGTCAGTTCGGCGAGAAGGTCGTGATCCGCGTTCTGGACAATCAGACGATCAATTTCTCGCTGCAACAGCTCGGCTTTAGTGCCGACATCTACGAGCAGTTCAAAATCCAAATGGAAAAGCCGAACGGCATCGCGCTGGTGACGGGTCCAACCGGTAGCGGCAAGAGCACGACGCTGTATTCCGCACTCAACACGGTCAACTCGGTGGAGTCCAACGTCTGCACGGTTGAAGACCCGATCGAATTCCAGCTTCAAGGCATCAATCAGTTCCAAACCAACGAGAAGATTGGCTTGAGCTTCGGTGCGGTCCTGCGCAGCTTGCTGCGACAAGACCCGGACACGATTCTGGTCGGCGAGATTCGCGATGAAGACACCGCTCGTGTGGCGATCCAAGCCGCGCTGACCGGACATCTCGTCTTTAGCACGCTACACACGAACGATGCTTGCAGCACGGTGACGCGACTGATCGACATGGGTGTCGAGGGTTACTTGTTGGCCGCGTCGCTGAATATGGTGCTGGCCCAGCGTCTGTGCCGGCGGCTTTGCCCGAAGTGCAAGAAGTCTTACGACGCTCCCAAAGACGTCCGCCAAGTCATGGAACGTTACGCCATCGAGTGCGAGACGTTCTATCGGCCCGTCGGCTGCAAGAAGTGCCGCAACACCGGCTTTTCCGGCCGAATCGCCTGCCACGAGTTGCTCGTCATTGATGAACCGATGCGCGAGATCATCGCCACGAACCCGTCGCTTGGTGTGCTACGCGATGCCGCTCGAAAGTCGGGAATGATCACTCTGAGGTACGACGGGCTACGCAAAGTCAAAGAGGGCATCACCACGGTGGAAGAAGTGCTGCGGTCCAGCAATGAAGGCTGGATTCCCGTGAAGAGCGATGGCGACTCCGAGAAACACAAATGACCAATTGAGCTGAGCCAGGACTAATCATGAGATTCATTTACCAAGCCAAAGATTCACAAGGCTCGCTGCGTTCCGGCGAGTTGAACGTCGATAGCTACGAAGCCGCGACGATGCAGATTCGGCAGCAGGGTTTGTATGTGGTGTCGCTGGAGGAAGCGAAGGAGGTCATCGCCAAGAGTGGACCGTCGTTGTTCGCGAAGAAGATCTCGAAGCGAGACATCGTCGAGTTCGCCAGCCAACTGGCAGTGATGGTCGATGCGGGTGTGCCGATTTCGAGCGCGCTGGAAGGCCTGGTGGGGCAAACCGACATCCCGTCGATGAAGACGATGCTGACTTCGCTGCAAGAGAGTGTCCAAGCCGGCGAAGACCTGTCGAGTGCGTTGGGCAAGTATCCCAAGCACTTCGACAAGGCGTTCGTGAATCTGGTCAAAGCCAGCGAGGCGAGCGGTCAGCTTGGACCGATGCTGGAGCGAATCGCGGTGCAGTACCGTACGGAATCCGAAACGCGGTCGAAGATCAAAGGCGCGCTGATTTACCCGGCCGCGATGGTGACGATGTGCGTCGGCGTTGTGATCTTTTTGCTGACGTATGTTTTTCCCAAACTGATGCCGATGTTCGCGGGTCGAGAGAAAGACATTCCCGGCCCAACCAAGGTTTTGCTCTCCCTATCGACGTCGATGACGGCTTATTGGCCGTGGTACCTCGGCGTGTCGATCACGTTGATCGTGGCGGCGGTTGTGCTCTCGCGGCAAAAGTCCGGGCGCATCTTTTTGGATTGGATGAAGATTCATCTGCCGCCATTCCATGTGCTGACACGCAAGGTTGCGCTCAGCCGCAGTCTGCGAACTCTCTCGACGACGTTGAATGCGGGAGTCCCGATGCTCGAAGCGTTGCAGCTCAGCGCGGGCACTTCGAACAACCACTTCTACGAAAGCTGTTGGAACCAAGTCAGCGAGCAAGTCACGACCGGCCGGCAAGTCCACGAGGCTCTGCAAGGTCAGGCGCTGTTCCCCAAGATGGTCGTGCAGATGATCGCATCGGGCGAGAAAACTGGTCGGTTGGGCAACGTGCTGGAGAAGGTCAGCGACTATCTGGAGCGAGAAGTCGCGAACACCGTGAAGACTGTGACCAGCTTGCTGGAGCCGCTCATCATCACGGTGTTGGGGAGCGCGATCGGCGGCATCGCCATCGCCATGCTGCTGCCAATCTTCAAGCTCAGCAGTCCGGTGCGGTGAGTCGGTGACCTGCGTTCTGCTTACGAATCGCGGTGTGATCTCGCTTTGAGCACGCGCATCCACTCGATCGAACGATGCCCGACCGGATCTTCGGAAGAATCGGAACTGAGCATCGGCACAGCATTTCGATTGTGACGATGGTGCTGGTGGCAACGGCGAAGACGTTCTGTAGCGGCTCCGCTTATGCCGAACTTGCTCAAGCTAGCTGTTGTCCTCGACCTGTTTTGAGAACGCAGGCCGGCCAGCCCCTGCGAGGCTGTGGACACGAGGCGGCTCTCTCCGAAGACGAACAGGCCGGATTGTGCGCAGCGTGTGGATGCTGCGCGATCCGGCACCCCTCCCCAAGGGAATCGCTGAAATGTCTCCGCGCATTGAGAATGCAGCGGTTCGCGCACGCCTAGTGCCGCGAGCCAAATGGATTTGCTGGAGCGGTGTGCTCACAGCCGTCGGTTTAGCCTATTCGGCTTGGGCAGGACCGCCGGCCGAGCGGCCGTCAAACCTTGCGCCACGACTCGATCAACGCACGACGGTGCAGTTGGGATTCGTTGCTGGCGACGATCCTTTGAGCGAGCCGCTGCCGGTTCCGCAGCGAATCGTGCCCAATGCAACGCCTCCGCAGCTCTCCGCCCCGGTGATTTCGGCTCCCATTGCTCCGGCACTTCCGCCGGTTCCGATTCAACAATTCACACCGATGCCCCGTCCGCAACAGACGGTCGCCGACGAGGACGAGACACGGCCGCAAGACCTCACTGGGCCGTGGTGGTCGGTCTTTGTGACCGCTCCGCTGCGTGAGAACGCTCAGCCGGTCACGCTGTCGATCGAAGAAATCCTGATCCGAGCGATCCAGCATTCATCACAGGTCAAAGTCTTCAGCGATCTGCCGCTGATTCGCGAAACGTCGATTACCGAAGCGGACGCGGCCTTCGATTGGACGGCGTTTCTCGACACGCGCTGGCAAGACTTGAACGATCCCGTCGGCAACACGTTGACGATCGGTGCTCCGGGAGTGACCCGTTACAAGGACGAGCATCTCACTGGACAGGGTGGCGTCCGCAAGCGAACTCGCAGCGGCGGCACCGTGCAACTCAGCGAACAGCTTGGCTGGCAGCAAACCAACTCGACATTCTTCGTGCCCAATCCGCAGGGAACGTCGCGGCTGGTGCTCGGCTACACGCATCCGCTGATGCGAGGCAGCGGCCAGGTCTACAACGAAAGCCTGATCTGTCTGGCGCAGCTCGACACGGAGATCGCCAGCGACGAGTTCTCTCGCCAACTGCAATCGCACTTGCTCGAAGTGCTGCGAGCCTATTGGGGCTTGTACCTCGAACGAGCGAACCTCGCCCAGAAGTTGCAATCGCTGAAGCGAGCCTCCGACACGTTAGCCCTGTTGAAACAACGGCAGCAGTTAGACGCCGTGCCAGTCCAGATCCTGCGAGCCAAAGCCGAAGTTGCTTCTCGGCGTTCGCAGGTGATCCGCGCTCAGATGGGAGTCAAGAACGCTGAGGATCGCATTCGGGCGCTCGTCAATGATCCAGCCTTCGGCGATTTCGACACGGTCGAGTTGATGCCGATTGACCCACCCACGGTCAAAGAGACGCCGCTCAGCATGGCGATGGCACTGACGACGGCGGCGACGACTCGGCCGGAAGTCAATCAAGCTCTGAGACAGATTCAAGCCGGTTGCACGCGGCTGAACATGTCGAAGAACGAAGTGATGCCCATGCTGAATCTCGTCACCGAGGCGTATGTCGCGGGTCTGCAAGAGAACAGCGCTTTCTCGGCTTTCAACGATTCGTTCAACAACGGAACTCCGGGCTACACGGTGGGACTGCAATTCGAGATGCCTTTGGGCAACCGTGCTCCAAAAGCGCGCCGCGAACGTCGTGAGTTGGAACTGCGGCAGCTTCGCAATCAGTACCAAACGACGCTCAACACGCTGCAACTGGAAGTGAAGGTCTCTGTCCGCGAAGTCGAGACCGCGATGGCCGAGATGCTCTCGCAGCATCGAGCGATGGATGCCAGTGCCGCTGAGTTGAAGCACCTCGAACAACGTTTCGAGCGTCTGCCCGGCGAAGACGGTAACGCCAGCTTGATGCTCGACAACTTGTTGCTCGCGCAACAGCGACTGGCCACGAATGAGTTCAATTTTTTGACCGCCGAAGTGACGTACAACCTCGCGCTGTGGAACGTGAAGAAAGCCACCGGCGAGCTGCTGCAAACGGAACAAGTCTCGTGGAACCGCGCCTGCGTGGACGGTCTGCCGACGCTGATCGTCGACAAGTACGGCAAGCCAGTCGAGTACCAGCGAGACGGCGTGTACGAGCCGATCCCCGTCCAGCCACAACCACAGCTCGAACACCGGATTCCGC
>CAZILR010000206.1:0-8353 GCA_964539995.1 uncultured Planctomyces sp. | reverse complement strand
TCAAGTTCACTCATCTCACAAGAGCGGGCGACGAGATTCGAACTCGCGACTTGCAGCTTGGGAAGCTACCACTCTACCACTGAGTTACGCCCGCAGGGTGGCCGGTACGTTAGCTCGGCGAGTGGGCTTGTCAAGCGGCGGTCGGCGGCCGTCGAAACCCGTGATCGAGTCGGATACCATCGGGTCTGAACCTCCTCTCGAAGTCGAGTTCGTGCGGAGCAACGAAGGAACGAGAAGCGATGGCTGTGGACTACTACGCGGTTTTGGGAGTAAAGAAGGACGCATCGGCGGATGAGCTTCGCAAGGCGTACAAAAAGCTGTCGCGTGAGAATCATCCCGATCGCAAACCGAACGATGCTGCCGCGTCCGAGAAGTTCAAGCAGGTGCAAGAGGCGTGGGACGTGCTCGGCGATGCGACGAAGCGGCAGCAGTACGATCAGTTTGGCTCGGCATTCGGGCCGAACGGGCCGCAGTTTCAACAAGGGCAGCGACGAGGCGGCGCGGGGCCGGTTGACTTCCAAGAGATGTTTGGCGGCAACGTCGATCTGAGCGACTTGCTCGGCGGGATGTTTGGCGGCGGAGCGGGCGGTTCGCCATTTGGACAGCAAGCGGGACGTCGTGGACGAGCCGCGCCGGGGGCGAACATTGAGGCGGAGATTGAAATCCCGTTCGTGGTCGCGGCAGAGGGAGGCACTCAGGATTTGCAATTGGATCGCGCGGGAAAGCATGAGCGACTGAGCGTGAAGATTCCGCCGGGAGTCTCGACAGGCAACGTGATCCGGCTCGCGGGACAGGGCCAAGCGGGCCGCGGCGGTGGGCCAGCGGGAGATTTATTGGTCACGATCAAGGTCGCTCCGCACTCTTATTTTCGTCGCGAGGGATCAGACCTGCTGATCGACGTGCCGATCACCGTCAGCGAAGCGGCTCTTGGCACAAAGGTCGAGATACCGACATTGGCTGAGGGTCCAGTCGTCGTCACGATTCCGGCGGGCACGTCCAGCGGTGCGAAACTGCGTTTGCGAGGCAAAGGAGTGCCGGACCAGAAGACTCGTGCTCGCGGTGAACTGTATGTCGTGATCAAATTGGTGCTGCCGCCGAAGCTCGATGACGCCACGCGCGGATTGTTCGAGCAGATCGCGGCCGCCGCACCGTACAATCCACGAGCCAGCTTGTGGTGAGAGATTCTCAATCCGCGATGATGCCTGAATTCCCCGTTGGACGTTGTTCCATGCCCCAACATCGGCGAACTCTCTGTCTCGTAATTTGGCTGGGCCTGTTGTTGCTCGGCCTGACGGTCAGCGATGAGGCCGTCTCCTCCGCGTGTGCAGACGATGAGATTCCCACCGCTTCCGAGAATTCTCCAACGACCATCACCGACGACAAAGCGGGCGGCAAGAAGATTGCTCCCGACAAATTTTCGGAAGTCGATAAGCTGACGAACTTGACCATCTTTACTCTGGTGGTGTGTGTCCTGGGTGTTGTCGCTCTGTTGGCCTTGATCGTGGTCGGAGCGCGTCGCATGCGGCAGATGACTCGATCGCCGTTGCTGAAATCGAAATACGACGAACTGGAATTGCTCCGCGAGAAGTACCGCCGTGAGATCGAGGGCTTGGACACGCCCCCTCCGGCGAACCGCGAGAAACGCCGATGAATTCGCCACGACATCCGCTGAAGTTTCCCAAACTGGTGCGTGTCCGCAGCCGTCTGGATTTTGCGGCGGTCTACGAACGGGGTGTGCGAATCAGTGACGGGTGTTTGTCATTGATCGTGCTGCCGAATGATCGTCCGATGTCTCGGCTGGGACTTGCAGTCTCGAAACGCTGCGGCAATGCGGTACGTCGCAATCGGCTCAAGCGCCGGCTGCGCGAAGTCTTTCGCCAGTCGCGAGCGGGCCTGCCGATAGGCTTGGACCTCGTCGTACAACCGCGAGCGGATACGCCGCTCAAATTGGAAGCCCTGCGGCAGTCGCTGGTCTCACTGACGAAACGCGCCGCGAAGAAGCTGGCGACACGCAACCGCGAGCCGCAAGCAGGCTTCATCACGGGTGAGGACTCGACGGCCAGAGGTGCGTCATGATCTGGCTGCGCCGTCTGACGTTGATTCCAAGCTGGCTGCTGATTGCGGGCGTGCGGCTGTATCAGCTCACCTTGAGCCACATCATCGGCCGCCAGTGCCGCTTCCACCCGACATGCAGCGAGTATTTCATTCTCGCCGTCCGCAAATACGGAGCAGTGCGAGGTTCGTGGCGCGGTGCTTGTCGGATCGCTCGTTGCCATCCGTGGAATCCCGGCGGAATCGACTGGCCGTGAGGTGGAGGATGACAGGGTGACAAGGTGAGGGGGTGACAAGGTGACTTGGCCTCACAACGCCCTTCACCTTGTCACCGTGTCACCCCCTCACCTTGTCACTCGCAACGCTCCCTCAATTCGCCGGCCGCCACTAGACTCCCGCCGAATCGTCGTCTCTCTCCCATGAGGTCTTCTTTCAATGAATCCCCAAAAGTCTTCTTTAATGAGCATCGAACGTGTCTTGATCGACGGCCAATGGCGAGTGTCGTCCGGCTCGCAGATTTTTCAGTCCGTTAATCCGGCAACGCGGTTGCCGCTGCCGCGCGAGTATCCCGTCAGCCCGTGGGCCGAGGTCGAGCAAGCGATTCTCGCTGCTGCGCGAGCATCGCGTGAATTGCAGAACGCACCGGGCGAACTCTTCGCCAAGTTTTTGGAACGCTTCGCGGAACGGATCGACGCTCGCTCAGGTGAGTTCATCGCGACCGCCAACCAAGAGACTGGTCTGCCGGTCGAGCCGCGATTGAAAATCGCTGAGTTGCCCCGAACGACGAATCAACTTCGACAAGCTGCCGCCGCCGCTCGCGATGGCGGCTGGTCGCTGCCGACGATCGACTCGAAGAACAATATCCGCAGCCGATTGGCGGCGATCGGTCCAGTCGTCGTCTTCGGGCCGAACAATTTCCCCTTCGCGTTCAACAGCGCGGCGGGAGGCGACTTCGCGGCCGCCGTTGCCGCTGGTAATCCGGTGATCGCCAAGGGGCACTCTTCGCACCCGAGCACCACGCGACTGTTCGCCGAAGAGGCGTTCGAGGCCGTCAAAGAAGTTGGCCTGCCGCCGGCCTTCGTGCAATTGATTTACCGCACCAGCCACGAGGATGGTTGCCGATTGGTCTCGCACCCGGCGATCGGAGCCAGCGGCTACACCGGTGCTCGCGCAACCGGACTCGTGTTGAAGCAAGCGGCGGATCGTGTCGGCAAGCCGATTTACCTGGAACTCTCCAGCATCAATCCGATCTGCGTGCTGCCTGGCGCGCTCGCGGAGCGCTCGGACGAACTCGCCAGCGAGTTCACGACCAGTTGTTTGATGGGGACCGGGCAATTCTGCACGAACCCCGGCCTCGTGCTGTTGCTGGCTGGTCCGCAGACCGACTCATTCGTCAACGCCGTGCGAGCGAAGTTCGAGTCCGCTCCGATCGGCACGATGCTCAGCGAAGGAGTGCTGCGCAACTTCGAGTCCGGCATCCAAGCGATCGTCAGTGCCGGAGCTGAAGTGCTCACCGGAGGTCAAACCGGTGGCGGCAACGGATTCTCGTTCCGCAACACGCTGCTCAAAGTTTCGGGAGACAAGTTCCTGGCGAACACTCACGCGATGCAGACCGAAGCCTTCGGCAACAGCTCGCTGTTCGTCATCGCGAAGGACGAAGCTCAGTTGCTGGCGATCCTCGAAGCACTCGAAGGGAACCTGACCGGAGCGATCTACAGCGACAAGGACGGTCAAGACGATGCGCTGTACTCGCGCATCGAACCGGCCTTGCGAGTCCGTGTCGGCCGGCTGATCAACGACAAGATGCCGACCGGCGTGGCGGTCAGCCCCGCGATGAATCACGGTGGTCCGTTCCCGGCGACCGGACATCCCGGCTTCACGGCGGTCGGCGTTCCGGCGTCGATGCGCCGCTTCGCCATGCTGCAATGCTACGACGGCGTTCGCCAGCCCCGCCTGCCGGCCGATCTGCAAGACAAGAATCCGCGTCCCAACTTGTGGCGCAGCATCGACGGGCAATGGTCGCAAGCGGACGTGGGGTGACGGATCGCTCTTGCCCTGACTTGAGGACGTCGGGGGGGACCAGCGGCGTTTCGACGCGCCGTCCCACCAGAAAACAAAGCGATTGACGAGGTGGGCCGCGCTCGAAGCGAGCTTGTCCCACCCTACGCGAGATTTTCAACAGGCAGCTGAATCGCTCTTGCCGTGATCCGAGCAAACGCGGCAAACTCTCCGACCAATTCGGAGTCTGCGATGAAGACCGCTCGCCGCAAAGTCGCCCTGAATCTCATGCCGATGCTCGATCTGATGCTCATCGTCATCTTCGCCCAGTTCTTGGCGATGCGTGATCAGTCGCAGCACGAAGAGGCTCGTGCGTCGCAGGCGATCTCCGAAGTGGAAAAGACACGAGCCGCTCTTGCCGAGGAACGCCGCGAGGCCGAGTTGATCGCCGACAAAGCGCTCAACCAGCGCGATCTCGTGGGGCAACTCGCCTCTGAGTTGTTCAACCTGCCCGACGCGACCGTCGCGAAACTTCTGAAGCAACGCTTCACGGACGACGATCCGCCGAGTGCCGAAGAGATTGCCGAGATCCAAGAAGAGTTTCGCCGACTCAAGGGCCGGCGCGGGCAAGAGATCGTCAAGCATCTGATGACGTTCAACGAGATTCGCAAACGCTGCGAAGTCTGGGAACTGCACGTCGCCGATTCCGGCGTCACGACACTCAAGACCCCTGGCGAACAAACGGAATTCCGCGCCGAGACTCCCGCCGCCTTCGCGATGAAGCTGGCCAACTTTCGGACGCGTAAAGAATCCAAAAACCTCGTGCTGGTGCTGCTGACCTACGGCGATGTCACCGCCCCGATCTACGAAGCCGCTCTGACCGGCTTGCCCCTGGCCATCGAGCGGATGCAGCTTGAGTCGGGTGGACGAACTCGGTTCGAGTACGGCGTACTCGGCATCGAGCCGAAGCGGTCGAACGAACGATGACAAGGTGAGAGGGTGACACGGTGATGAACCGCATTTGTTCCTTCACCTTGTCACCACCTCACCTTGTCACCCTGTCATTGAACGAACAGCTCCACTCGCTCAATAATCCGGCCCATCCACTCACCCCCGGAGCCAACTCATGACCGCCACCACTCCTGATATTCCTCGCGATGCCAGCCAAGAAGTTGTCGTGCAAGCCGCCGCGCTCCGCGACTGGATCGTGAAGCTGCTGGTCAAGAAAGGGATGTTCGCCGTCGAAGCGGAAGTCTGTGCGGATCGGCTCGTCGATGCGGACCTGCGTGGCATCCACTCGCACGGCAGCCGAGCGTTGCCGCGATACATCAAGGCGATGGACGAGGGGAACATTGACCCACGAGCCAGCATCACGACCGTCTGCGACACGCCCGCGATGGCGGTGCTCGACGGCAACAAAGGGATGGGACACGTCGTCTCGACCAAGGCCATGCAACTGGCGATCAAGAAGGCCAAGGAGGTCGGCACTGGCACCGTCGCGGTGTCTCGCAGCCAGCACTACGGAGCCGCCTCGGTGTATGTGCTGATGGCGATCAACGAAGGTTGCATCGGCTACAGCACGACGAGCACCGCGTACCCAACGGTCGCGGCCTACGGCAGCCAGCAAGCCGCGGTCGCGAACAATGCGTTCGCGTGGGGCGTGCCGAGCCAGGACACTCCGCCATTCGTGCTCGACATGGCCTGCGCCGAGGCATCGTGGGGCAAGGTGGAATCGCGCAAGCTCTATGGCCTGCCGTTGCCGGAAGGCTGGGCGTTGGATGAAAACGGCCAACCGACAACCGACGCGAAATCCGCGAAGACGCTGCTGCCCGCCTCCGGAGCGCGCGGCTTTGGCCTAGCGTTTATGTGCTCGGTGCTGGCCGGCCCGCTGGTGGGCAGCCGGATGCCAATTCACAAGAAACGCGACCCGTACCTCGAAGGCTCTGAGCATTTCTTCTACGCGATCGACCCGACGAAGTTTGGCGACGTGGAAAAATTCCATTCTCGGCTCGGCAGCGCGTCGACGGAAATTCGCGCTCTCGCGCCGGCCGAAGGCTTTGACAAAATCCGCTTGCCGGGCGAACTCGAATGGGAACGCGCTGAACGCTGGCGAGTCGAGGGCATCCCGATCCACCGCGATCACGCCGCAGCACTCAAGACGCTGGGCGAGTCATTGAAGATTCCCGCTCCGATTGCGTAAATCAAGTAGGGTCGGTTCCTGCCGACCTGATGTTTGGAAACCACATTCGGTCGGCAGGAACCAACCCTACCTGACTACAAGTTTGACGGTGAACGTGGAGACGCTCGATGGGTGCAGCCGAAGCAATCATCAGCGACGACGATAAAAAGTTGTTGGTCGCCCACTACGGCTTCTATCAAGACCTGGACACGGGCCAGAGGGCACCCACAACGCCGGCCCAGCAACACTTCGTTGCTGTTTGTCGCGGGACGGCGTCCCCTGAGACAGAGCACGAACGCGCTTACGCGCGTTTTAGGCAGGCAATAGCAGCCGCCGATGTGGATGAGGCGGCGGTCGTGGTCGCACGGTTCGTCCCGTCGTCCACTGCTACGGGTGACGATGACCAAGACTTCGGCCAGGTGGTCGATGTGCCAGTCCGGCCTTGTGCTGCCTGCGGCCGACCGATCCCGCCTGAACGGCTGGCGGCGATTCCGGCGGCGACTCGTTGTGTCTCATGCCAGCAGCGGACTGAGGCCGCTCCGTCGGACTGGCGGGTGAGTGAGCTGGTGTGCCCACGGTGTGCTTCCCACGGGCTCCAGTCACGGATGGTCTGGCGGACCGCATACGATCCCGCAATTTCCGGGTACTTTCTCGGGTGCAGCAGGTTCCCGGAGTGCCGGTATGTGGATCGGACATAGGTTGTCCGGTCGAACTCAGTGCTGCATCTGATGGCTGCTCAAAGCGACGGTCGCAGGTGAGCTGTGTCGTTTGGCGAAGGACTTCAACGGGCCGCAAGAAAAAGATTCGGCTTTTGAAGATCGCGGAGCACCGTCTCTGCGAATTGGCGGCCGGTGGTGGAGAAGGGGTAGCGGGCGAACTCGGATGGGGCGACCCAGGCTGTGGGATGGGGTGTGGTGAGGCCGCTGTCGCCGTTCGTCTCGGCCAGCCAGCAGTCGAGCGTGATGCGGAAGCGCGTGACGCTGTGTTTGAGTTGCGTCAGTCGGTCGGTGATCGTGACGCGCGGGCCGAATTCGGTGGCGATGCGGCGTTCGAGGAAGCGCTGGGCATCAGTAGTCCCGGCCTTTCTTGGCCGGGACCGACGGCCAAGAAAGGCCGTCGCTACGACATTCGCGGGCAACTCGAATCTGGGAAAGTCCCACATCCCGGCCCAGCGTTGGCCTTCGGGGCGGCGGTAGATCAAGAAGCGGCCGGCGGATTCGATGGCGACGTAGGCTTCGTGGGTCTCGGTGATTTCGGCTCGTTGTTTCGGAATCGGAATCTCGGCCTGAGCTTGTTCGGTCAACGCGCGGCAGCAGGACGCAACAGGGCATTCGTCGCAGCGCGGTTCGGTCGGAGTGCAAACGGTTGCGCCGAGGTCCATCAATGCTTGATTGAACTCGCCGGGTGATTTCTCCGAGACGAGCTTCTCGGCGAAGGACCACAGCACTCGTTGGCCGTTCGTCGAACGCGGGTCGTCACGAAAGCCGAGCAGCCGGCAGTACAGCCGCAGCGTGTTCGCTTCGACGATTGGGGCGGGACGGTCAAAAGCAAATGAGACGATCGCTCCCGCCGTGTAACGGCCGATGCCAGGTAGTTGGAGCAGTTCCTCGGTCGTCTCCGGGAAGCGACCGCCGTTTGCAACAACAGCTTGAGCCGCCTTGCGCAGATTGCGAGCGCGGCTGTAGTAGCCAAGTCCTTGCCACAGATGCAGGACGTCTTCTTCCTTCGCGGCCGCCAGCGCGGCGACGTTCGGGAAGCGTTTGAGGAACCGCTCGAAGTACGGCTTCACAGCGGCGACCGTCGTCTGTTGCAGCATGATCTCGCTGATCCAGACCTTGTACGGATCGCGGCAATTTCTCCACGGCAAGTCGCGTCCGCCACCGATGTGCCAGCGACGCAACGCGGATCGAAAACGGCGCAGCCAAGCAGAGTCGATGCGTGAATCGTAGCCCTGTCGCCCCGCGGCAGGATGGCCGGTCGTTGTTGTGGCTGATGTCGCGGTTCGACCTCTTCGCACGTCTTGCCTCCATCGGCGTTCCTGTCGCGGAGCGACAGGGCTACTGAAGAAACTTTCGCAGCACGTTGGCCGTGATGCGTGAGACGTGGTCGTCGATGGGGATGCTG